>SBBV01000116.1 GCA_005240015.1 Candidatus Odyssella thessalonicensis
CTCCGGATCCGTGCTGCACCTCGGCGCGGATCGCATCCGCGAAGTGCGCAAGACGAACTCCCACGCGACGAGGCGCGCCGCCACGACGACGTGACACGAACGAGATTTACTTTTCCAAACAGCCCGGGCGGCGCGCCTGGGGAGCACGCCGTCCGCCCGGCCCATTCCGGGCCCGTAGGCCCTTTTGGAACATTTAGAGAACATAGTCAAGCGTGAAATTTCGCGCTCACCGCAACGTGAAGCGCGGCGCGGGCCGCTCGCGTGTTCACATGCGCGAAAAACGGCGCGCCGCGAGGGGCAAACAGCGCGCGTCAGGGAGGACATCATGCACGGCTTTCGTTCCGCGACCGCGATCGTGATCCTGGCGTTCCCGCTGCCGCTCGCCGGCCCGGCCGGCGCGCAGGACCTCGACGCGATCGCCAAGGCGATGGGCGTCGGCAAGGTCGAGACGCTGCACTACATCGGTTCGGGCACGTTCTGGGCCGTGGGCCAGAGCTATCGCCCCGGCGAGCCCTGGCCGCGCTTCAACATGGTGCGCGCCACCCGCGCGTTTGATCTGAAGCAGGACGTCTTCGTCAACGACTTCGTCGTCACGCAAGGCGAGAACCCGCCGCGCGGCGGCGGCCAGCAGCCGGTCATCGGCGAGCAGCGCCGCGCCAGCGGCATCGCCGGCGACAAAGCCTGGATCGTGATGGGCGCCTTCACCATGGCGACGTCGCGCTTCCAGCCGACGTTGAGGCACGACTATTGGACCTCGCCGCATGCGCTCGTGAAGGCGGCGCTCACCGACCAGTCGAAGCTTACGCCGGCCGAAGCCGGCGCCACGTTCGAAGTCACCCGCGCCGGCCGGTGGAAGGCACGCGTCTTCGTCGGCAAGGCCAATCTCGTCGAGCGCGTCGAATCCTGGGTCGACAGCCCGGTGCTCGGCGACATGGCCGTGGTCACGACCTACGGCGCCTACAAGGATTTCGGCGGCGTGATGGCGCCGACGCGGATCCAGCAATCGGCCGGCGGCCATCCGGTGCTCGATTTCACCGCGAGCGAGGTGAAGATCAACGGCGGCGGCATCACGGCGCCCACGGCCATCCGCGAGGCGCCCGAGCAGGTGAAGGTCGACAGGGCCGCCGAGGGCGTGTGGTTCGTCGCCGGCGGCTCGCATCACAGCGCCGCCGTCGAGATGCGCGACCACGTGATCCTGTTCGAATGCCCGCTCGGCGACGGGCGCACGCAGGCGGTGATCGAGGCGGTGAAGAAGACGATTCCCGGCAAGCCGATCCGCTTCGCCGTGAACACGCATCACCATTTCGACCATGCGGGCGGCCTGCGCGCCTGCGCGGCCGAGGGTGCTGCGATCGTCACGCACGCGATGAACAAGCCCTATTTCGAGCAGGCCTATGCGGCGCCGCGCACGCTCGAGCCGGATGCGCTTGCGCGCTCGGGCAAGAAAGCCGAGTTCGTGACGTTCGAGGACAAGCACGTGCTGAGCGACGGCGCGCGCACGCTCGAGCTGCATCTCGTCAAGGACAATGCCCACAACGCGGGGCTCATCGTCGGCTACCTGCCGAAGGAGAAGATCCTCATCGTCGCCGACGCGTTCAGCCCGCGCGAGCCGATCACCGCGGTGCCCGCGCGGCTCAACCCGTTCACGACCAATCTCTGGGCCAATCTCCAGCAGCTGAAGCTCGACGTGGACACTGTGATCCCCATCCACGGCCGCATGGTGAAGGTGGAAGAGCTGCGGCTCGCCGCGGGGGCGAAGTAGCCGTTCGGTTGCAGAATCCGCGAACCGCGAAGCGGTTCCCGCTGCCCCTCTCCATCAGCTCGGCCACGCCGGCGGTCGGAACCGAACGACCGCGCCGCGATCGACGCTCAGCGCTCGCCTTCGGCCCTGCGCGGCATGGCCTCGTTGCGCACGGCGCTCCGCCGTGACGGCGGCGCGCCCGCCTCTGGCGCGGGCCGATCGAGCGCGCCGGGCTGCAGGTCGGCCGGCGGCGACGCCGCAGGCGCCTCGTCGGCGAGCAGCTGAAGCGTGCGCGACGGACGCCGCCGCGGGCGCCGGCCCTGGCTCTTGATGAAATCGGTCATGGCTCGCCTCGCTGCCGCCGTGCGTCCCCGATGAGCCTCGGGAGAGGTACGCGCCGGCCGCAGCGCAGTTCCGCGCCGTTCGCAGTCCGAACTACAATCAACCACCGCGCGGCGGCCACGAGCTTTGATCGGCCGGCAGATCGGAGAGCGTATCGACGACGCCGACGCGCCGGTTGCGCGCATCGTTCCAGCGCCACAGCACCAGGTTCATGCCGCCGGTCCGGCGCAGCGACGGGTAGCGCAGGCCGGCAGCGCCGGCCGCGCGCAGCCGCCGCGCAAGGCGCCAGGTGCGCGGCGTGGCTCCGCGGCTCGCGGGCACGCGCCAATCACCCAATAAATCGGCCATGCCGATGCGCCACGCCCGGCGCCGAGCCGGGTCGGTCGCATCGGCGATCGCGGCGACATCGACCTGGTAGACGCAGAAGGTCCCGGGGCGCGCCATGATCATGTTCTGATATTCGGCGACCGCGGTCGCCACATCGCCCGAAAGGTAGAGCGCTTCCTCGCCTGCGGCATTGAAGCGCCCGCCGTAGACGGCTGCGCCCTTGTCGCTCAGCGGATCGAATGCCCACTTCGGGACCAGCACGCGCCACCAGCGGCCGCGAATCCGCGTCCACGGGCCGACGCTCACGCGTAGGCGCCCTCGGCCAGCGCGCGCAGATGGAGCAGCACTGCCTTGCCCTCGCCCTCGGCCACCATCTGCTCGGCGGTCTTGCCCGCGAACGCGTCGAGCGGCTGATGCCGGAACCAGACCACTGCGTAGCCGATCTCGCCCGTGAGCTCAGCGGCCTTGGAAACGATGGCGGCGACCTCGGCGAGACGCGACTGCACCGCGGCGGAGCCGGGCCGCCGCGCCAGCGTGTTGCGATGCAGCTTGGCGACACGGGCAAGATGCGAAATCGGCACCTGCAGCGCGTGGCTGAGGCGGCGCGGCGAAATGATGCGGCGGCGCGGCTCGGTGACGGATTTGAGGAACGGCGCGAGCAAAGTGGCGAACGGGGTCAGCCTGTGTGCACAATGAGTGCAATATATGCCCTCGAAACGCACTCGGCAAGTGTGGCGACGCCCTGCTACTGCCACCAAATGCGCTCGAAGGTCGCGAGCTCGGCGTGAGGGACCCCGCCGTTTGCATGATAGGAAACCCGCACGCCCTTCGGTCTGCCGGCTGCCGTCGAGATGTCGCTCACGTTTTCAAGCTCGAGTCCGTGATTGCGTGAATTGTCGTTGAGAACGGCCTCCACATCCGAGCGAACGACCGAGTTCTCGAACCAACCGTACTCTCTCCGGCCCGTTGGCGTAGCAAGCCGATCGAGACAGCTCTTTCGCAGGCGGTCCAAAGCCTCGTTCGCGGCCAGCGACGCCTTTCCGCGGTATGCGAACGCTGCAACTTGTGCGAACCCGTTCCGGGAGTAACGCCTTCGTATCTCGCGCGGACTACTCCATTCGGAGCATTGGTAGAGTTTCATTGCCCCGGTTTCGAATTCCTCCATGATCCACAGCACCAATCGCCCCTTGTAGTGCGGTTCCGAACGAAGCTTGTCGAACGCCCGTGAGCAGTTCAGCGCAGATGATTTCGGATCGCGCTCGAGCTCGGTACTGATAAAACAAATGCTCTCGACTGGAGTGGCACGGAACCACTCTTTTCCGTTTCGCGGACCATCGTCGGTTGGCAGCCGAAGCGCGCCGAACTCCTGACCCATCGACAGGTGAAGGGACTTTTCCAAGGCGCTCTCGCGGTCGACCGGCACGTCCCAATAGGCGACACATTCAATTCCGCGCGGCGAGTAGCCTTGCGCTTCGGCATAGCATCTGCACGGATCACCTCGACCGACTTTGACACCCATTTCATAGCCAACATCACGAAAGAGATAGATTGCCATCGCCTATTCCGCCGCCTTCTTCATCTCCCCCGCCTCGCCGTAGCCGCCGCCGCCGGGCGTCTCGACCACGAACC
>SBBV01000536.1 GCA_005240015.1 Candidatus Odyssella thessalonicensis
ATCGAGGCGCGGCGGCGGCGGCGCGGGCGCGCGAGCCGGGTTGCGCGGCGCTTGCGGCCCGCCGGCGGTGCCGGCGCAGACCGTCTCGACGACCTTGCAGCTGACGCCGCCGTTCCTGCGGCACTGCTCGAGCGCGCGCTCGGCGCGCGTGGCTTGCGGCGGGCCCCACGCCCAGCCGAACGAGCCGTACATGCTGCCGGCGAGCACGAGGCAGGTGTTGCGGAACGCGGTGTGCACGCGGCAATCCGGCGCGTTGCGGCGGCATTCGGCGAGCGCGCGCTCGGCGGCACCTTCCTGGGTCGGGAAATCGAACGAGAAGCCGTACGCATTGCTGCGGTCGCTCAACGCGAGCGCACCCCACTCGCCCTCAGCCGCGGCCGGCGAAGCGGTCGCGGCGGCGAGGACCAGGGCAAGCATGCAATTCAGCCTCATCCTGAGGCGCCCGCCCCACTTGGGGCGGGCCTCGAAGGATGGATGCCGCGCCTGGGACCTCCGCTGGTCGCCACCGCTCAGCGCCGACATCGTTGAGACGCCTCGCCCTGCTTCCATCCTTCGGGGCGCGGTCGCTCGGCCAAGAGACCGAGCTTCGGGGGAAGCGAAGCTTCGCCATGAGCTCGCGAAGCGAGCGGCGCGCACCTCAGGATGAGGCGGTATTTGCGCGGAACGGATGTCGGCACACCCCAGCGCTTTCGCTGGAACGGCACGTTGCGCGCGGGCTGAGGCGCCGCGCATCGGATCAGGCCGCGTGCGGGCGCGCCACGGTGCGCACCAGCTCCATCAGGCAATCGTCGGCGAGCGGCTCGATCGGCGTGAAATCGCGGTGCGCGATCCATTCCGGGCGCTTGAACTGGCGGATGTGGTTGTCGACGCGGCAGAGCGAGAGATAGACCGCGACGCGGTGCCAGGGCGAGATGTTGGGCGGCGAGGCGTGCACGAGGTTCGAGTGGAACATCACGACCGAGCCGGCCTTGCCCTTGCCCGAGTAGATGCCGCCGCCCTCCTCGACCAAGCGCGCCACGGTGGCGTGGTCGAGCGTCCACAGCGGGTAGCTCGTGGTGCTGGTGTCGTGGCCGGCGGCGAGCACGCCCTTCTTGTGCGAGCGCGGGATGAACCAGAGCGGGCCGTTGAACTCGCTGACGTCGTCGAGATAGAGCGCGATGTTCATCGCCAGCGGCTCGGGCATGAGGTCGTCGCGCGCCCAGGTGCCGTAGTCCTGGTGCCACTGCCAGATGTCGCCGTCGAACGCGGCCTTCGCGTTGACCTTGAACTGGTGCATGTAGAGCTTGCCGCCCAGGATCTGCTCGATCGGCCTGATCAGGCGCGGGTGGCGGCCGAGCCGGCGATAGGCCTCGTTGAAGGTGTGCGCGGCGAACGCGGTGCGCGGCGTCGAGCCGTCCTTCTCGCGCACGACCTCTTGCCGCGGCTGCGCGTAGATGGCGTCCGCCTCGCGGCGCAGCAGCGCGACCTCGTCGCGCGCGAACAGGCCCGGCAGCGCGATGAAGCCTTCGCGGTCGAAATCGGCAAGCTGGGCTGGGGTCAGGTGCATGGCTGGTCTCCTGCCATGATCTTTACCATCGGCGGCCGGACGGGGGTACCCCCCCCCCCTCGAAACCACCTACTTTCACCTACTTTCGCCTACTTTTCGCGGCCTGCGCACCTACTTCGCACCTACCTCCACCTACCGCTTGCGGCGGCCCTCCTCGACCGCGCGCGCCGCGCGCTCCTCGGGAGAATCGCAGATTTGCGACCTGCGCGCCGCTTCGGTGGCCGTCGCGAACGGTGTGGCCGGCATGGCCGCCGCCGCGCCGGGAAAGTCGCCGACCTGGATTTCGCTGAGCTTCTGCTCCAAGCGCGTGAGCGCATCCCAGAGCGCGTGCTCGCGGCCGCTCTCGAAGCGGCGGAAAACGCGGAAGCCCGGCATGGCCTCGTCGATGCGCGCGAGGCGCGCCTGCATGTTGAGCGCCTGGATCGCGGCATAGAACTCGCGGCGCTCGATCGCGTCCGCGAAGACGACCTCGTATTTGTCGAGCAGGGTTTCGCGTCGATAGGCCTGCTCGAGGTGGCGCTTGCGCCGCAATTCGACGATGCGCCCCACGATCTTGGGATGCTTCAGCAGACGCGACGCCTGCTTGGCAGCCGTCGTCTCGGCGTAGCCGGCCTCTCGCGCCGCGCGCGCCGCCACCGTGCGCTCGACGTAGCGCTCGCAGAACAGCAGCTGGCGCTCGGTGAGCGTTTCGCCCACCTCCTCCTCGGGCTCGGGCGGCTCTGGATTCGCGGGCGGCGGCGCGTCGAAGGCCGCGGCCTTGGGGCCGTAGACGTAGAGCATCGTGTTGGGCGTCCCGGCGGAAGCCCGCGCCAGGGGATCGGCAGTTCTTCCTCGGGCGGCAGCGGCGCTGGCCGGAGCGGCGGCTCAGAGTTTCCTGTTTTGTTCAAACATCCGGGTTCTGCGCCAGCGGCGTGCGTTTCTTCCTTTGTTTGCTGAAAAAGTTCGGCAGGCTTGGGGTCGGGATCGAACGGCATCATGCGAGGCTCTCCGTTGCAATTAGGAAAATATACTGAAGCGCTGCGACGCTGTCAAGCCGCGCAACGCAAAGCCGTGTTATGAATGGCGCGGGGAATGTACACAGCGGAGGGAACCATGACCGGCTTCATCGCACGAATCGCCGCCGCGCTGGTCGCGGGCGCATTGGCGCTGCCCGCGCTCGCGCAGGGAACCATCGAAAACGATACCAATCGCTGGGGCGGCGATTACCTTTCGGTCCGCACCCGGTATGTGCAGCAATGCCGCGACCGCTGCGTCAGCGACACCCGCTGCATGTCGTGGACCTACGAGAAGCAGAAGCCGGGGCAAAGCTCGGCGGTCTGCCATCTCAAGAACTACATCCCCGCGCCCTCGCCCAACGCGTGCTGCATCTCGGGCGTGGTCCGCAGCACGCGCACGCTCGTCAACCGCACCGACTTCAACACCAACCGTCCCGGCGCCGACTACGCCAGAGTGTCCACTTCGAACACCGATGCGCTCGGCTGCCGCGACAGCTGCGACCGCGACCCGCGCTGCCGCGCCTGGACGTGGGTGCGGCCCGGCTATCAGGAGCGCAACGCCGTGTGCTGGCTCAAAGCCGGCGTGCCCGGGCGCATCTGGAACGTGTGCTGCATCTCGGGCGTGAAGGGCGAGCAGTAACAAGCGCAGCCTGCAGCCCCGGAATCAATTTGCGGGCCATCTGATCCGGCTGCGCGGTGGAGTCGGCGCACCAGCCGTAGGGGCGCAGCTGTGCGCCCCTACGCGCGAGATGCTTCCACCTAAAATCGGAACGCGGCGCTACGGCTCAGCTCGCGCGCTTCAGCGGAGTGGCCCGAAGAAACCTCCGCGTCGCTTCGAAGGCGGCTTTGAGGTCGGGCAGCGTCTTCGCCATGCTCGCGGGGCGGCGCGCGGCCGCGACGGTGCGGCTCGCCTGCGCCACCACGGCGAGATCGGCGGCGATGTCGAAGGCACCTTCCTTCAGCGAGTCGATCGCATCGGCGAGATCGGAGAGCTGGTCGACGGAGGGCGTGCGCGTCTCGAGCACGATGAGCGCCTGCGCGATGGCGCTTTCCGCTTCGGCACGGCGCTCGGCGGAACGCGGCGCGCGCACGACTGGGCGCAAGGTCTGCTCCCCTGACATTTTCGACTGCCCTTCTTCTGGACGCGTATCATAGGCTGAAACGCGATGCGGACCTACGCAATTCGACGGCTCGCAGCTGGTATATCAAATCCTATCGTACGTGTACGGAGCATCGGCTCAGCGCTCGAGACGCCGCAGCAGGACCTTCACCGTGCGTCCGTCGGTGACGACGAGGCCGAGCAGGATCACCGCCATTCCCGCGGCCTGGCCGAGCGTGAAGGCTTCGCCGAGCACGAGCGTGCCGAGCATGAGCGCCGTGACCGGCACGAGCAGCGTGACGAGCGAAGCGTTGACGCCGCCGGCGCCGGACAAGAGCCGGAAGAAGATCACGTAGGCGAGCGCGGTGCTGAGCAGCGAGAGGCAGGCGAGCGAGGCCCACACCTCCCAGCCCGGCATCGGCAACGTCCACGGCCGGTCGATCGCGACGACCAGCGGCAGCACGACGACGGTGGTGATCGTGAGCTGGCCCACGGCCGCGCTTTGCGGCGCGATCGCGAGCGCGGCCAAGCGCCGGCCGTAGAGCGAGGAGAGGCCGTAGCTGAACGCGGCGGCGAGCACGGCCAGTTGCGGCAGCACGTCGCCGCCGAGCCCTTCCGCGAGCACCTCGGGGCCGACCATGAGCGCCACGCCGGCCATGCCGATCACGACGCCGGCCAGGCGGTGCGCGGTCAAGCGCTCGCCGGCGAGCAGGTGCGCGAGGATCGCGGCGAAGAGCGGCGTGGTGGCGTTGAGGATCGCGGCGAGCCCGCTCGCGATGTGCTTCTGGCCCCAGAGGATCAGCGCGAACGGGATGAGATTGTTGAGCACGCTCATGCCGGCGAAGATCCGCCACGCCGCCCACGCGCGCGGCAGGCGTCCGCCCGCGGCGCGAATCACGATCACGAGCGCCAGCGCGGCGAGGCCGGTGCGGCCGAGCACGATGGTGAGAGGCTCGAACGCGGTGAGCAGCACCTTGTTGAAGAAGAACGAGCCGCCCCAGATCAGCGCGAGCGCAAACAGCAGCGTCCATTCCGCGGCGCTCATCGCCGTCCGCGGGACCGCGTGCGGGGCGGCGGCTGCGGCGAGAGCGCCGGGCGGCGCTTCGCGGGTATGCGACATGGATGCTCGGCGCGAGTTCTGCAAAGGGGCGAAACGACCATAGAGGGCCGCGCCGCGCCGATCTATCCGCATCCTGCGCGCCGCCCCATGCGCTCGGCGATGGCCTCATGAAAACGCGGAAGGTCCTCGCCGGCGGAAGCAAAGCAGGATCACAGGGAGCCGAAGAGGCCGGGAGAAGGAAGAAAGATCACCACCAAGACACCAAGGCACCAAGAAAGAAAAAGATTGCGCGCCAAGTGGCGCGCGTAAGCCTTCCTATTCGCGCCGCCCCTTGGCGGCGCAATCGTCTTCTTGGTGCCTTCGTGCCTTCGTGCCTTGGTGGTGAGCTTTACTTCTCGCCGGCTCCCCGGCTCCCTGTTCACTTCCCTTGATCCCCACCGGACAATGTTTGGCGATCCGGTCGGCGTCAGGGGCGCCACCAGGGCTTGGCGCTTTCGCGGGCGGCCTCGGCCGGCGTGATGCCGACGTCCTTCAGCATGCGCTCGTCGAGCTCGGCCAAGTGGCGGCGCTGCTCGGCGCGCGCGTAGCAGCGCGCGCACCAGGCGGCGAAGCGGCGGAGCATGGCCTGAAACGCCGCGGCGCGCTGCCGGCGCACCGCCAGCTCGGGGAAGCGGAGAATGAGCATGGCAACCTCTGCTGCTGTCGCGGAACCTGCGCGATCATTCCATGACTGCGCCTGCCAAAGCCCGTCCGAACGCTTCGGCCTCCGCCGAACGGTCCGGACTCGGCCCTACCAGACACTTCGGCCAGCGCCGAATTGTCGCCTCTTGCCAGGAGCGCGCGCGCAGCGCAGCCTTCCCGGCATGGTTTTGGGTTCGCAGACGGCGGAGATCGCGGCGCTCGTGGGCGATCCGGCGCGCGCCAACATCCTGATGGCGCTCTCGGACGGGCGCGCGCTCACCGCGACCGAGCTCGCGTACCTTGCGCACATCACGCCGCAGACCGCGAGCGGGCATTTGGCGAAGCTCGTCGACGGAAGGCTGCTCAGCGTCGCGAAGCAGGGCCGGCACCGCTATTTCCGCCTCGCCTCGCCGCTGGTCGGGCGCATGCTCGAGAGCATCAACGCGATGGCCGCGATCGAGGGCCCGCCGCGCTACCGTCCGCGCTCGCCGGCCGACGACGCGGTGCGCCAGGCGCGCTACTGCTACGACCACCTCGCCGGCCGGCTCGGCGTGGCGCTCGCCGACGCGCTGGTCGAGAAGGGCCATGTCGAGTTCGGCGACGACGGCGGCGTCGTGACGCCGAGCGGCACGGAATTCCTGACCGCGTTCGGGCTCGATCTCGCGGCCAAGACGCGGCGCGCGTTCTGCCGGCCCTGCATCGATTGGAGCGAGCGCCGGCCGCACATCGCCGGCGCGGTCGGCGCCGGCCTCGCTGCGCGCTGCTTCGATCTCGGCTGGATCGCGCGCATCCGCGACACGCGCGCGGTCAAGATCACGGCGAAGGGGCGCGCGGGCTTCGGCGAAACCTTCGGCATCGCGCTCGACGCTCCGGGTTGAAAAGGAAGGCGAACCACGGAGGACACGGAGGGCGCGGGACAAGAAAGCCGTCGAGCGCCAAAGGTGCGCTTTTTCCTGATCCTCCGTGCTCTCCGTGCCCTCCGTGTCTTCCGTGGTTTTGCTCTCCTCTCTCGCAGCGGAACCGCCCGCGGCGCTGCGCGTTGCCTTCGCAGCCGATCGAAGTGCGAGGAGGTGACCCCGATGCGCGCGCAGGTTTGGGGTGTGGCAGCGGCCCTCGTGCTATTGTGCGCGGCGCCGGCTGCGAATCCGGCGTTTGCCGCCGATCCGACACCGTCGGAAAGCTTCGCCCAGCGCTCGCTCAAGGCCGGGCGTATCCAGGCGGCGCTGGCGCGCCTCGCCGCGCTGCGCGGGGAGAACCCGGGCGTGAAGCGCTTCGCCGAGGCGCTGGTCCGCGACTTCGACGCGCGCAACGCGCGCCTCGCGCGGCTGGCTCGACCGGAGAGCCAGGCGGCGCCGCTCTCCGAGCGTGCGATGATCTACTCGTCGGCGCGCGACATCCCGCTGCGCACGCGCGAACTCCACCGCCTGCGCGCGCTCGACAGCGCCGCCTTCGACAAGCAATTCCTCAAGGCCGTGATCGTAGGCCACGAGAACGCGATCCGCGGCTACGCGGCCGAGGAGCGCGGCGGCGCGCGGGAGGTTCGCGCGGTCGCCGCCGAGGCATTGCCGCGCTTGCGGCAGCAGCTCGCCGAGGCGCGCCGCCTGCTCGACGAGGTCGAGCAGCGCCGCTGAACGCGCGCGGCCCTTCAGATAAGAACGTCCAACGCGTAGGGACGTGCTGCGCGCCCTCTCTCCGCGCACGTCTGCCCGCACGATACGGCGGCAGCCAATTGCCCGAAGCATCTTGGTGGTGGCGGCAGGGCGCGCGCAGCGCGCCCCTACGCCGAAGCTACCGCGCGCGCCAGTATTCGACGCGGTGGGTCGAGCGGTCGGCGTGGCCCGTGGGCTCGATGCCGTCGAGCCAGTGTGGCATGACGTAGGCCTCGGAGCGGAAATAGAGCGGCAGCTCGGGCAGCTCTTGCGTGTAGATCGCCTGAAGCTCTTCGAACAGCTTCGCCCGCTGCGCCGCGCCGGCACGCGCGAGCGCCGCAAAGATGCGGTCGGCGCCGCGGAAGCCGCTGTAGTTCTGGCCGGCGAAGTTGTTGGCCGCGGTCGGGATCTGCGCCGAGGCGAGGAAGAACTCGCCGGTCGCGAACGGCGCACGGAACCAGGCCTTGAGCACCACGCCCGCGAACTTGCGCTGCTTCAGCGTGACGTCGAACAGCACGCTGCTCGGCTGGTTGACGACGCGGGTCTCGACGCCGAGCTCGCGCCATTGGCGCGCGACGATCTCCTGCGCGCGCTCGCGCCCGCGGTTGCCGGCGGTGGTCATGAAATCGAAGGCGAGCTTCTTCCCTTGGGCGTCGTGGCGGACGCCGTCGCGGAGCTCGCGCCAGCCGGCCTCGTCGAGCAGCATGCGTGCGCGGGCGGGATCGTAAACGTGCCGGCGCACGCCCGCCTCGCCCATCGCCTCCTCGGGCGGCGAGAAGGTGTGCGCGACCGGGTTCTTGCCGCCGAAGACCGCGCGCGTGAGCGCCTCGCGGTCGATCGCCAGCAGCAGCGCCTCGCGCACGCGCCGGTCCTTGAGGATCGGATGGTCGACGTCGGCCGCGATGTGCTCGTAGACGAGGCTCGGCTTGTAGACGAAGCGGAAGCGCGCGCCGTGGCGCGCCTCGATGTCGATCACCTGCTCGACCGAGAGGCCGACCTCGCCGGCGAGATAGTCGATGGCGCCCGAGACGAGCGCCGCCTCGGCCGCGGCGGTGTCGCCGAGCAGCTTCACCGTGATGCGGCGGAAGTGCGGCTTCTCCCCGAACCAGTGCGGGTTGGGCGCGAGCGTCACGTGCGAGCCCGCCACCGCCTCGACGATGCGGTAGGGGCCGTAGTAGAGCCCGGGCCGCGCCGGATCGGTGTTGTAGAGCGTGCGGCGATTGTAGTCGCGCGGCGCCGCTTCGAAGATCGCGCGCTCGAGATGCGCCGGCAGCGGATAGAATTCGCCCAGCACCGGCGCCTGGTCCCAATAGAGGCGGAAGCGCTTCTCGCTGTGCTCCTCGATGCTGCGGATGCCGCGGAACGAGGCGTGGTAGGTGGCGCCGCTCTCGGGATGGCGGCCCACCTCCCAGGCGAAGATGAAATCCTTGGCCGTCACCGGCGTGCCGTCGCTCCAGCGCGCCTCGGGGTGGATGTCGATGGTGGCGAGGCCGGGGCCGGCGCTCAAGCGCCCGCGCGCGCAGATGGGGCAGACCTCCTTGCGGTCCTTGTCGAAGATCGCGAGCGGCCTGAGCGTCATCCCGAGCAGATAGCGCTTGGCGATGTGGCCGACGATGAGCGGGTGCCGCGTGGCCGAGAGCTGCGCGATGCCGATGGTGAGCGTATCGCGCGGCTTGTCTTGCGCTGCGGCCGGCCGCGCAGCCGCCGCCAGCACCGCCAGCGCAAGCCCCACACCGCACGACCGCCAAGATCGACGCGCGCCCATTGCCGCCTCCCTCCAGGCGCGGGACGCACCGCGGCCCGCAGCGCGACTATAGCGGAAATGCGCCAGCACGAAATCAGCGCAAGCCTCCGCCTATCGTGAGGTGCCGCCCCGCCGCGCGGCCGCCATACGAGTGCGCCCGACCTTGCGGGTGCCGACTGCATCGCTTCGGATCATGATTGGCCGAACCGTCCGGGCATGTTCCAATGCGGCCAGTTCGGAAGGAGGCTCGCATGTCCGATCTCGACGAGCTCCGCGCGGTGATCGACAAGATGCCGAAGCCGGTCTGCGCCGATCTCACGCCGTTTCGGATCGCAGCAGCCGACGCCGACGCCGGCGTCGTCCGGCTCGAGTTCGCCGAACAGCCGGCGTTTCGCAATCACGTCGGCCATATCCAGGGCGGCTTCGCCGTCGCCGCGCCGCCTACCCCTTCCTTGCCAGCATCAGCTTCTTCGTCTCGGCGATGGCCTTGGCGGGGTTGAGCCCCTTGGGGCAGGTGTTGGAGCAGTTCATGATCGTGTGGCAGCGATAGAGGCGGAACGGGTCTTCGAGCTGATCGAGGCGCTCGCCGGTCTCCTCGTCGCGGCTGTCGGCGATCCAGCGATAGGCCTGCAGCAGCACGGCCGGGCCGAGATAGCGGTCGGGATTCCACCAATAGGACGGGCACGAGGTGGTGCAGCAGAAGCAGAGGATGCACTCCCAGAGCCCGTCGAGCTTCGAGCGCTCCTCGGCCGACTGCAGGCGCTCGCGCGTCGGCGGCGGGCTCTTGCTCTTGAGCCAGGGCTCGATCGCCGCGAGCTGCGCGATCGCGTTGGTGAGATCGGGCACGAGGTCCTTCACCACGTCCATGTGCGGCAGCGGATAGACCGGCACGTCGCCCTTCACGTCGGAGATGTATTTGGTGCAGGCGAGCGTGTTGGTGCCGTCGATGTTCATGGCACACGAGCCGCACACGCCCTCGCGGCACGAGCGGCGGAAGGTGAGCGTGGCGTCGATCTCGTTCTTGATCTTGATGAGGGCGTCGAGGACCATCGGCCCGCATTGATCGAGATCGACCTCGTAGGTGTCGAGGCGCGGGTTCTCCTTGGTGTCGGGATCCCAGCGATAGACGCGGAATTTCTTGACGCGCCTGGCGCCGGCCGGCGCAGGCCAGGTCTTGCCAGGCTTGATCTTGGAGTTCTTCGGCAGCGTGAATTCGGCCATCGCGCAATTCACCCGAGTTCGCGGTTCGAGGCGGAACCGCGAAGCGGTTCTGCAACAGAGCCCAGGGTTGGCGCGAAGCGCCTACCCTGGGGCCAATCGGCAGCGTTCGCATCAACCCCGAAGGGGTTGTGCCCGCCGTGCTCGCCGAGGACACAACCCCTTCGGGGTTGATCCTCCTCAGCGCGTGCGAACCCAGGGTAGCCGCTGCGCGGCAACCCGGGGCTTTGGGCCAGAACCGCTTCGCGGTTCCTCGTCATGCGATGATCGGGCAAGATTCGCATGCCACGCTCAATACACCCGCTCCTTCGGTGGGAAGCTCTGGACGTCGTTGGTGAGCGTGTTCAAGTGCACCGGGCGGTAGTCGAGCTTCACGGTGCCCCTTTCGTCGCACCAGGCGACGGTGTGCTTCATCCAGTTCTTGTCGTCGCGCTTCGGGAAGTCCTCGCGCGCATGGGCGCCGCGGCTTTCCTGGCGGTTCTCGGCGGAGACGATCGAGACCATCGCCTGGTAGATGAGGTTGTCGAACTCCAAGGTCTCGGCGAGGTCGGAGTTCCAGATCAACGAGCGGTCGCTGACCTTGATGTCCTGCTTCGCCTCCCACACCTGCCTCAGCTTGGCGACGCCGTCCTTGAGGACGGGGCCGGTGCGGAACACGGCGCAATCGGCCTGCATGATCTTCTGCATGTCGACGCGCAGCTTGGCCGTGGGCGTGCCGCCCTTGGCGTGGCGCAGCCGGTCGAAGCGGTCGAGCGCCAGCTCGGTGGCGCCGTTCTTGAGCGGCTGGTGCTTCTCGCCCGGCGCGATCACCTCGGCGCAGTGCAGCGCCGCCGCGCGGCCGAAGACGACGAGGTCGAGCAGCGAGTTGGAGCCCAACCGGTTGGCGCCGTGCACCGAGACGCAGGCCGCCTCGCCGATCGCCATCAGGCCGGGCACGACCGCGTCGGGATTGCCGTCCTTGAGCGTCACCGCCTCGCCTTTGTAGTTCGTCGGGACACCACCCATGTTGTAGTGGCAGGTCGGCAGCACCGGGATCGGCTCCTTGGTGACGTCGACGCCGCCGAAGATGCGCGAGGTCTCGGCGATGCCGGGCAGGCGCTCGTGGATCGTCGCCGCCGGCAGGTGTTCCAAGTGCAGATGGATGTAGTCCTTGTTGGGCCCGCAGCCGCGGCCCTCGCGCATCTCGATCGTCATCGAGCGGCTGACGACGTCGCGCGAGGCCAGGTCCTTGGCCGAGGGCGCGTAGCGCTCCATGAAGCGCTCGCCCTGGCTGTTGGTGAGATACCCGCCCTCGCCGCGCACGCCCTCGGTGATGAGGCAGCCGGCGCCATAGATGCCGGTCGGGTGGAACTGGATGAACTCCATGTCCTGGCACGGGAAGCCGGCGCGCAGCGCCATCGCGTTGCCGTCGCCGGTCTGGGTGTGGGCGCCGGTGCAGGAGAAATAGATGCGCCCGTAGCCGCCGGTGGCGAGCACGGTCTGGTGCGCGCGGAAGCGGTGGATCGAGCCGTCGTCGAGGTTCCACGCGACGACGCCGAGCACGCGCCCCTCCTCGACCAGGAGATCGAGCGCGAAATACTCGACGAAGAACTCGGCGTTGAAGCGGAGACTCTGCTGATAGAGCGTGTGCAGGATGGCGTGGCCGGTGCGGTCGGCGGCGGCGCAGGTGCGCTGCGCGATGCCGCGGCCGTAGTTCGTCGTCATGCCGCCGAACGCGCGCTGGTAGATCTTGCCCTCGGGCGTGCGGCTGAACGGCACGCCGTAGTGCTCGAGCTCGATGACGGCGGCCGCCGCCTCCTTGCACATGTACTCGATCGCGTCCTGGTCGCCGAGCCAGTCGGAGCCCTTGACCGTGTCGTACATGTGCCAGCGCCAGTCGTCCTCGCCCATGTTGCCGAGCGCCGCCGAAATGCCGCCCTGCGCCGCCACGGTGTGCGAGCGGGTCGGGAACACCTTGGTGATGCACGCAGTCTTCAGGCCCTTCTCGGCCATGCCGAAGGTGGCGCGCAGGCCGGCACCGCCGGCGCCGACGACGACGACGTCGTAGTAGTGGTCCGTGAGCTCGTAGGCCTTGGTGCCGGCCATCTCGCTAATTCCCGATAACTAAACTTGTCGTCCCCGCGAAAGCGGGGACCCAGACGGCGCATCCGCCGCACAATTTCCCGAACGCCTCGCACTGCATCGCGCATGGGTCCCCGCTTTCGCGGGGACGACAATGGAAGGATGCTGGCGCCACGTTCATGCTGGCTCAACCACCAAACGCGATGCGCAGCACCGAGAAGATGCCGATGCCGGCGAGCACCAGGGCAACGCCCTTCATGACCAGGATGCTCGTGACTTTGACGCCTTCGCGATGGACATAGTCCTCGATCACGACCTGCACACCGAGCTGCGCGTGATGGAAGGTCGCGGCGATCAGCAGCACGAGCAGCGTGGCCGTGAGCGGGTTCTTGACCCAGGCCGTGAACGCGATGTGGTCCTTGCCGATGAGCGCCACGACGCTCGCCACGAACCAGATCGTCAGCGGGATCAGCGCGAGCGCGGTGACGCGCTGCATCCACCAGTGATGCGTGCCGTCCTTGGCCGAGCCCAAGCCGCGCACCTTGCCGAGCGGGGAGCGGAAGGCCATGGCGCTACCTCACCATGTAGCCGGCGGCCCAGGCGACGATCGTGGCGGCGGCGGTGGCGACGGCGACGAGGATGCCCGAGGCCCACGCGGTGCGGAGCTCGAAGCCCTTGCCCGCGTCCCACAGCAGGTGCCGGATGCCGTTGAACAGGTGATAGAAGAGGGCCGCGGTCCAGCCGAACAGCAGGAGACGGCCGAACCAGCCGCCGATCAGCTCGTTGGCGCGGAAATAGGCTTGCGGCCCGCTCGCCGCCGCCCAGAGCCAGTAGACCAGCAGGAGAGTGCCCACCGCCAGCGCCACGCCGGTGAGGCGGTGGAGGATGGAGAGCACCATCGTCCACTGCCAGCGGTAGATGCCGAGATGGGGCGAAAGGGGGCGCTGACGCGCCTCGGAGGTCGGGCTGGCCATCGTTTTTTCGAATCGAGCGATGAAGGCCAACACGACGAGAGCGCCGACCCACCGCGGCAAAGGCACGGACCCGATCGCGGAGCGAGGCGGCCCTGCAATCGGGACGAGGAGATGCGGTAAATTTGTGCCCGCGGCAGCACGCGAGTCAACCGCTCTCCGCTGCGTTGCAAACATGCCGCGGCGCCATCCACCGCTGGGGACAAAGGGCGGCCGACAATTCCGCGACCAGGCGGGGTTAGCGACGAATCCGCAGGACGCGGCGCGGGGCCGCGCGTGTGCCCGATCGAGCGCGGTGCAACATGTGTGGATGAAGCTCTGAACAAACGCCGTTATTGACAAACTTATCCCGAGATCGCCCCACAGCTTTCTGTTGCGGCCCGGCGACAACTTGGTTGCATGGCGGCGGCACCCGCGCCAGCTTCGCCGCGGCGATGGGGCGAAGTCCGACGGCGCCGTGGCGTGCTCATCCCGCCCGTGTGCCGGAGGCCTCCGAGCGAGCCGCGAGGTGCGCTCGTGCAGGGAATCCCAGGGGGAGGGTTCGTCGGTTTTGGCCGCGGCCCGGTCTCGGGCGAACCCAAGCTGCGGGAGCGCCGCGCTCAGGCGCGGAGGCTCGTGCCCACGCAGCGGTTCGCGCTCGAGCGTCGCTCGCCCCGATGGGCGGCGCTCGGAGCAGGGACCATGCACCGCATCGCCGCGGTCGGCCCGGGTGGGTGCTGCGGTTCACCGGGGACGACGGAGAGGCGTCAGGGTCCGCCGCGCGCCTGTACCAGAAGTTCGCAGGCCCGACGCAAGTCGGGCCGGCCGAACGTCAGGGTGCGAGTGCAGCGCCGGCGGCGGCGCGCTAGAGCCTGGCAACAGGTTCCGGCCGCCGGCCCCCTGACGCCTCTTGCTTTGCGCGCATTCCGCGCATCGACGAGGCGGGCTCGGCGTCTGCTGCGTAGGGGCGCGCTGCGCGCGCCCGATCTCCGCCGGCACGGCGGCCCGGAAGATGGCTGCTGCCCCTGAC
>SBBV01000313.1 GCA_005240015.1 Candidatus Odyssella thessalonicensis
AGGAACGGCTGCACGCGGAGCGCCACGGTGCGCGCCCGTCCCATGCGTTCGAGCGCGGCATCGACCCGCCCTGCGCCGCGGCCGGTGAGCGTCACCATCGCGTGCGGCAAGGCGAGATAGTCGGCGAGCGAGAGCGGCCGCTTCGCGCGCGGATGGCCGCGCCGCAGCAGGCAGGCGAAATCGTCATCGAAGAGGCGCTGGCGGTAGAGGCCGCGGCTCCCGGCGATGTCGACGCCGATCGCGAGGTCGACCGCGCCTTTGGCCAGGGCGTCGGCGATCTCCATGTCGGGCGCGTTGCGGATATCAAGCTCGATCGAGGGCGCCTCGCGCCGGAGCCGGCGCAGCAGCGCGGGCAGGAAGGCAAACGACACGTAGTCGGCGGTGACGATCACGAAGCGCTCGGCGGCGGTCGCGGGATCGAATAGCGGCGGCCGCACCAGGCGCTCGACCTCGCCCAGGACCGACGGCAGCGCGCTCGCGAGCGCCTCGGCGCGCGCGGTCGGCACGAGCCCGCTCGGCCCGCGCACCAGCAGCGCGTCGCCGAACATGCGGCGCAGGCGCGCCAGCGCGCGGCTCATCGAGGGCTGGCTCGTTCCCGCCCGCTCCGCCGCGCGCGTCACGTTGCGCTCCTCGAGCAGCAGGCGCAGCCACGGCAGCAGCGCCAGGTCGGGTGGCTCATTATTCATTCTCGGCATACTTAGAATCCATAGCAGTCATTTCCCGCATGGTCCAGGCGGCGCTATATCGGGTGCGCAGCCAAGGAGGTGATCCTTGTTCGTCGTGACAGGCGCCACGGGAAAGACCGGCGCGGTGGTAGCGGAGACCCTGCTCGCGGCACGCGCGCCGGTGCGCGTCGTGGTGCGCGATGCAGCCAAAGCCGCGCCGCTTCCACGGCGCGGGGCCGCGGTGGCCGTCGCGGCCTTCGACGACGCGCCGGCGCTGACGCGCGCCTTTAGCGCCGCCCGCGGCGTCTATCTGATGACCCCGCCGCTCGACACCTCGCCCGACATGATCGCCGAGCGCAAGCCGATGATCGCGGCGCTGGCCGAGGCGGCGACCGATGCGCGACCGGCGCATGTGGTCGCCCTCTCATCGATCGGCGCGCAGCATGCCGCCGGCACCGGCCCGATCGCGTCGCTCCACGATCTCGAGCAGCAGCTGCGCGGCACCGCCGCCAAGCTCACGCTTCTGCGCGCCAGCTACTTCGCCGACAATTGGGGCGACGTGATTCCGGTCGCGCTCGCCCAGGGCGTGGTGCCGACCACGCTGGCGCCGGACCGCAAGCGGCCCATGGTCTCGACGCGCGATATCGGCCGCATCGCCGCTGCGGCGCTGCTCGATCCGCCGGCGCAGTCGCAGATCCTCGGCCTCGCCGGCCCCGTCGACCTGTCGCCCGCCGACGTCGCCGCCGCGCTCGCCGAGCTGATCGGCAAGCCCGTGCAATTGGCGCCGGTGCCGCCGGGCGAGCGCGAAGCCGCGCTCCGCGCGACCGGTCTCCCCGCGCGCACCGCCGCGCTCTACGCGGAAATGAGCGACGCGGTCGACAGCGGCTTCGTCGACTACGAGGGCACGGAGATCATCACGCGCGGCACCGAGCCGATCGCCGAGACGCTCCGGCGGTACCTTCCCGGGAATTGAGCCCGGGCCAACCCTTCGCGCATCCGAGAGGACTTCATGAACCAGATGAGCTGGCTCGACACGCTGACCCTCGCCTCCTCCGTCGGCTCCGGACTGGTCGCCGGGTTCTTCTTCGCGTTTTCAACAACCGTGATGAAGGCGCTCGGGGCCCTTCCGCCGGCGCAGGGCATCGCGGCCATGCAGTCGATCAACGTCGTGGTGATCAATCCGTGGTTCTTCGCCGCCTTCTTCGGCATGGCCGTCCTCTCGCTGGTCATGATCTGCGCGGCGATCCTGCACTGGAGCGATCCGCGTGCGCTCTACTGGCTGATCGGCGGCTTGCTTTATCTCGTCGGGGCGATCGTCGTGACCATGGTGTTCAACGTGCCGCGCAACAACGTGCTCGCGCGCCTCGCGGCGGACAGCGCGGAAGGCGCCCGCTTCTGGGCCGACTACCTCTCGAGCTGGACGGCGTGGAATCACGTGCGCACCGTGGCTCCGCTCGTGGCGGCGGTGCTGTTCGCGATCGCGCTTGGCGTGCGGGCCTAGCCGGGCTTTTGGCTGGGCGCCTCGCCCGCTAGGCTGAGCCATCGACCGCAAGCAAAGAGGCGCTCACATATGCCCACCGCGAAGCCGCTCGCCGGCGTGTTCCCGATCGCGCCCACGCCGTTCAAGGACAACGGCGATCTCGACCCCGACGGCCAGCGGCGCGTGCTCGATTGCATGATCGATCAGGGTGTCGACGGCATCTGCATCCTCGCGAACTACTCCGAGCAGTTCCTGCTCGCCGACGACGAGCGGACCACGCTGCTCGATCTCTGCCTCGGCCATGTCGCGGGCCGCGTGCCCGTGATCGTCACGTGCAGCCATTTCAGCACGCGCATCGCCGCCGAACGCGGGCGCCGCGCGGCCGAGGCCGGCGCCGCGATGCTGATGCTGATGCCGCCCTATCACGGCGCCGGCCTGCGCGCCGACGAGAACGGCATCGTCCAGCAC
>SBBV01000361.1 GCA_005240015.1 Candidatus Odyssella thessalonicensis
GGCAGCGGTGGCGGCGGGCAAGGTCAAGCGCTTCGCGATCGCCAATCCCGAGCTGGCGCCCTACGGCCAGCGCGCGGTCGAGGCGCTCACCCATGCGCGCCTCTGGGACGCGCTGAGGCCGCGCATCGTAATGGGCGAGAATGTGGCGCAGGCGGCTCAGTTCGCGAGCTCCGGCTCGGCCGAGGGCGGCATCATCGCGCTCTCTCTGGCGCTGGCGCCCGAGCTGCAGAAGCGCGGGCGGCATGCGCTGATCCCTGCCGCCTGGCACAAGCCGCTCGATCAGCGCATGGTGCTGATGAAGAAGTCGGGTGCTACGGCGGACGCCTTCTACCGCTATCTCACGTCGCCGGCGGCGCAGGCCGTGTTCGAGCGCCACGGCTATTCGGTGCCCGGCCGGGGAAGCTGACATGGACTGGACGGCGCTTCGCCTCTCGCTCGAACTGGCGCTCTGGACTACGCTCGTCTTGCTGCCGCTCGCGATCCTGATCGCGCGCGCGCTCGCTTGGCGTCGCTTTCCGGGCAAGGGCTTCGTCGAGGCGCTGATCGCGCTGCCGCTCGTGCTGCCGCCGACCGTGCTCGGCTACTACATGCTGGTCGCCGCCGGGCGCGCCGCGCCGCTCGGCGAGCTCTACGAGGCCGCGTTCGGCGGCCCGCTCGTGTTCACCTTCGCAGGCCTCGTGGCGGCCTCGCTGCTGGTCAACCTTCCCTTTGCGGTCCAGCCCTTGCAGCGCGCGTTCGAGGCGGTGCCCGAGCAGCTGCGCGAGGCCGCCTGGTGCAGCGGGCTTTCGCGCGCCGCCACCTTCGCGCGGATCGAGCTGCCGCTCGCGTGGCCCGGCCTCGCCTCGGCGGCGGCGCTCACCTTCGCGCACACGCTCGGCGAGTTCGGCGTCGTGCTGATGGTGGGCGGCAACATCGCAGGCGAGACGCGCACGGTCTCGATCGCGATCTACGACCGCGTCCAGGCTTTTGCCATGAACGAGGCCGCGATCATGTCGGCGGCGCTGCTTGCGATCTCGTTCGTCGCGGTCGGCATCGTCTACGGGCTCGGCCAGCGCGCGCTGGTGCGGCGCCGCTAGATGGCGAGCGAAGGCCTCGATGCGCGCCTCAAGCAGCCGGCGCCGATCCCGCTCGACGCCGCGCTCGCGTGCCGGCCGGGCGAGCTTCTGGCGCTGGTCGGCCCCTCGGGTGCCGGCAAGACGACGATCCTGCGCGCCATCGCCGGCGTGATCCGCCCGCGCGAGGGCCGCATCGCCTGCAACGGCGAGGTCTGGTTCGACGCCGCGCGCAACATCGATTGGCCGCCGCAGCGCCGCCGCGCCGGCCTGGTCTTCCAGGACTACGCGCTCTTTCCGCATCTCTCGGCGCTCGACAACGTGATGACGGCGCTGGGCCACGTGGCCCGCGCCGGGCGCGAGGCCCGCGCCCGCGCGCTGCTCGCGCTCGTGCATCTCAGCGGGCTCGAGGCGCGCAAGCCGGATGCGCTGTCGGGCGGGCAACGCCAGCGCGTGGCGCTCGCCAGGGCGCTCGCGCGCGAGCCCGCCGTGCTGCTGCTCGACGAGCCGTTCGCCGCGGTCGATCAGGTGACGCGGCGGAAGCTCCAGCGCGAGCTGGCGCTGTTGCGCCGCGCGATCGCGGCGCCGACGATCCTCGTGACGCACGATCTCGCCGAGGCCGCGGCGCTGGCCGACCGCATGACCGTGCTCCACCACGGCACGAGCTTGCAGCACGGAACGCCCGACGAGATCGCGAACCGCCCCGCGTCGCCGCTGGTGGCGCGGCTCATGGATCAGCCGAACGTCTTCACCGGCACCGTCGCCGGCCGCGATGCCGCGCGAAACCTGCTCGCGCTGCGCTGGGGCAAAATCGTGCTCGAGGCGCACGACGACGGCCGTTTTCGGCCGGGCGAGAGCGTCGCGTGGATGATTCCGGCGGCGGCGATCGTCATGCATCGCCGCGAGCGCCCCTCGCGCGGCGAGCGCGAGAACCCGGTCTCGGGCACCGTCGCCGAGCTGCTGTTCTTCGGCGAGACCGCGTCGGTGTCGCTGCGCGTGGGCGGCGGCGCCGCCGACGGCGGCGACAGCGCGCCGCTGCTCGCCTTCTCGGTGAGCGCGCACACCGCCCGGCGCAACGCGCTCGCGGTCGGCGCCGAGGCCGCCGTCTCGCTGCTCGCCGACGCGATCCACCTGATGCCGCCCGAAGCGTAGAAGCTCATCACATCGTAGGGGCGGGTCCCCGACCCACCCGTGGCGCCGCTTGGTGGTCGACCGTCTTCGCGCGTCGACGCCGCCAGCCGGGTCGGAGACCCGCCCCTACGCCGCGAATGATTCCATTTCTTTGGAAGGCGCCTCGTGGCACGCAACGGGACCCGTGCTTCGGCCAAATCTTTCATTTGAAGCCGCACCGGCCGCGGGCGATACTCGCGCACCCTTTCCGGGCGGCGCCGAGCGGCGCCCAGACCGCGGACCGAACAGAGGAGGAGAGGAACGATGAGTGCGTTTTATCGCCAGGTGCCGCTGATCGGCGTGCTTGCCGTGGTCTACCTGATCGTGGCGGCGGTGTTCGAGACTGTGCTCGACCGCACGCTGTTCAACATCGACCTGCCCTCGGGCGCGCCGTGGACCTTCGGCGTGCGCGACCTGTTCGTCGTGCTCGGCCTCGTGCTGCTCTATCTCGAGATCCTGAAATCGACGCGCACCGGGCGCGGCCAGATCGTCGAGCACATCGTCTCGATGCTGATCTTCATCGGCTGCCTCTTGCTGTTCCTGCTCGTGCGCAAGACCGGCTCGACGACGTTCCTGCTGATCACCGTGATGTCGGCCATCGACGTGATCGCGGGCTTCACCGTCTCGATCGTCGCCGCCCGCCGCGACCTCGAGATCGAGCGCGTCGCCGGGACCTGAGAACCCCGCAGGGGTTCCGTCGCAGAGCCCAGGGTTGCCGCGTAGCGGCTACCCTGGGAAAGGTGACGCGAATGAATCAACCCCGCAGGGGTTGTGCCCGCGGCGGCGCCGTTGGACACAACCCCTGCGGGGTTGATCATTTCACGTCCGAGTAACCCAGGGTTGCCGCTGCGCGGGCAACCCTGGGCTTTGGGACAGAACCGCTTCGCGGTTCACCTATCCGATCGGGCGCGCTACTTCATCTTCACGAAGCGCAGCGGGAAGAAGTTGTCGGAGTTCTGGACCAGCTCGACCGAGTCCTTGGCCGCCCAGACCACGACCTGCTGGTGGATCGGGATCACCGCCACCTCGTCGCGCACGAGCTGAAGCGCTTGACGCAGCAGCGCGTCGCGCGCCTTCGTGTCCAGCTCGGCGCCGGCCTTCATGACGAGCTCGTCGAGCTTCGGGCTGGCGAAGCCGCCGACGTTGAAGACGCCGCGCTTCAGCTCCTTGTTGCGCGAGGCGACGAGGTTGAACAGCGCGTCGTGCGCGTCGTAGGTCGCCGGCAGCCAGCCTGCCAGGATCAGGCTCGTCTCGTAAGGCGGCGAGAGATGCTTGATGAGCTGGTTGAACGGCATGATCTTCAGGTTCACCTTCACGCCGATGCGCGCCAGCATCGCGACCGCCGCGGTGCAGATGTGCTCGTCGTTGATGTAGCGGTCGTTCGAGCACTGCATGCCCACCTCGAAGCCGTCGGGATAGCCGGCCTCGGCCATGAGCTTCTTGGCCGCGGCGACGTCGCGCTTCGGCGCCGTGTTGAGCGCGGCGTCGAACGCGTTCACGCCCGGCCCGACCAGGAGGTAGTTGGGCACGGACACGCCGCGCATGACTTGGCGGCTGATCGCCTCGGCGTCGATCGCCATCGCCAGAGCGCGGCGCACGCGCACGTCCTTGAACGGGTTCTTGCCTTTGATGTTGCTGTCGATCAGCTCGTTGCGATCTTGATCGAGGAAGAACAGCATGGTCCGAAGCTCGGCTTTGCGCATGACGCGCAGGCCCTTCTGCTCGAGCACGCGCGGGATCACGTTGATCGGCAGCGTGTGCACCATGTCGACTTCGCCCGAGAGCAGCGCCGCGCCGCGCGTGGCCGGGTTGGCGATCGGCGTGAAGATCACCTCGGTGAGGTTGTGCTCGGCCTTGTCCCACCAGTTCTTGCTCGGGACCATCACGATCTTGCCGTCGGCGCCGCGGCTCTTGAGCTCGAACGGGCCGGTGCCGTTGGCGTTGGTCGATGCGTGCGACTTCTCGTTCTTCGTGAGGTCGGTGGCGCGGGTGACGTTGTGCTTCTCCGACCACGCTTTCGACATGATGAGCCACGACGTCATCTGGTCGGGGAAGGTCGGGTTGGGCGCGATCATCTCGATGTCGACGGTGTAGTCGTCGACCTTCTTGATGCCCTTGCTGCCGCGCAGCACGGTGGCCAGCAGTGAGCCCGGCCCGATGGTGCGGTTGTAGGAGAAGACGACGTCGTCGGCCGTGAACGGCGAGCCGTCGTGGAACTTCACGCCCTTCCGGAGCGTGAAGCGCCAGGTCGTGGGACCCGTCGCCTTCCACTCGGTCGCCAGCGCCGGCTCCTTGGCGAGCTCGCGATTGCGGCGGATCAGCGGCTCGTAGATGTTCGACAGCATCGACAAGGTCGAGGCGACGTTGCGCTCGTGCGGATCCATCGAGCCCGGGTCGCTGTCGGCGGCCCACTTGAACGTCTTGGCGCTGGCGGCGCCGGCCGAAATGCCGACCGCGGCGGCCGCGGCCGCGGCGGCGATCAGCAGGGCCGCGAGGCCCTTCTGCGGGCGTAGGCTGGTCATCGTCATCTCCCTCTAGCGTTGCGGGCAGTTCAGTCGGACGGCGTCCGGCACTCGTCGGTGAGCCGGTCGAGAAAGCGGTCGCAGGCGGCAAGCTGCTCCAGCGCGATGAACTCGTCGGGCTTGTGCGCCTGCTCGATATTGCCGGGTCCGCACACCACGGTGGGGATCCCGAGCCCCTGAAAATACCCGGCTTCGGTGCCGAAGGCGACGGCCTCGGTCGCGTTGCGGCCGGCAAGGCGCAAGGCGAGCGTCTCCGCCGCCGAGCCGGGCTCGGCCGCGAGCGCGGGAATCTTCGCCAGCACCTCGATGCGGATGTCGGTGGCGGGCGAGACGGAGCGCATGCGCGGCAGCAGCACCTTCGCGGCATGCGCGCCCAGCCTGTCGACGCAGTCCTCGAGCCGCGTCCCGGGCAGGCCGCGATGCTCCCAGAAGAAGCTCGCCTCGTGCGGCACCACGTTGCCGCCCGCCCCGCCATGCATGATGTTGACCTGCAGCGACGAATAGGGCGGGTCGAACGCCGGGTCGTGTCTTCCCGATCTCATCTCGGCGCCGAGCGCGACCGCATGGGCGACGAGCTCGGCCGCATACATGACCGCGTTCACCGTGCGATGCACCTGCGAGGAGTGGCCGGCGACGCCGATCACGGTGGCCGTGCCGATGATGCCGCCCTTGTGGCTGGTCACGACCTGCATTTGGGTGGGCTCGCCGACGATGACCGCGCGCGGACGGAGGCCGCTCTTGGCAAGCCAATCGATCATGCCGCCCACGCCGGTGCAGCCCAGCTCCTCGTCGTAGGAGAGCGCGAGGTGGATCGGCCGCTTGAGATCGCCGCGCGTCCACTCCGGCACCTTGGCGAGCGCCGCGGCCGCGAAGCCCTTCATGTCGGTCGTGCCGCGGCCGTAGACGCGGCCGTCCTTCGGCGTGAGCGTCCAGGGATCGGTTGTCCAGGGCTGCCCGTCGACCGGCACCACGTCGGTGTGGCCCGAGAGCACGACGCCGCCGTCGACGGCGGGCCCGATCGTGGCGAAGAGATTGGCCTTGGTGCGCTCGCGATTGTGGATGAGACGCGCGCTCACGCCGTGGTCGGCGAGATACGCCGCCACCCACTCGATCAGCGGCAAGTTCGAGTTGCGGCTGGTGGTGTCGAACGCCACCAGCTTCGCGAGCATGGCCACGGTGCCGCGCGGATGCACGGTGCTCCCCCAGATCAGATGTCAGATGTCAGGAATCAGATGCCAGATCAACCCTCGCCTGCAGGTTTCTGACATCTGATCCCTGATCTCTGACATCTGATCTTAGCCGTGCCGGATCGCCACCGTCTTCAGCACCGTCAGCTCCTTCATCCCCTCGACGCCCTTCTCGCGGCCGAAGCCGGAGCGCTTGACGCCGCCGAACGGCAGCTCGACGCCGCCGCCGGCGCCGTAATTGTTGATGAAGACCTGGCCACAGCGCAGCGCTTTCGCCATGCGCAGCTGCCGGCCGCCGTCGCGCGTCCACACGCCGGCGGTGAGGCCATAGGCCGTGCCGTTGGCGATGCGCACGGCGTCTTCTTCGTCCTTGAAGCGGATCGCCGAAAGCACCGGGCCGAAGATCTCCTTCTGCGCCGCCTCATGATCCGCCGGCACGTCGCCGAGCAAGGTCGGCGCCACGAAATACCCGCCGGGCGGCAGGTTGGGCGCGAAGCTGCCGCTCGCGAGCGCCGCGAGGCCCGAGGTCTTGGCGCGCGCGATGTAGGCCGTGACGCGCTCGTGTTGCTTCTTGTTGATCAGCGGCCCCAGGTCGAGGTCCATGTCGTAGGTGCCGGCGCGCAGCGCCTTGAAGCGCTCGGAGAGGCGGCCGGCGACCTCCTCATAAGCACGCTCGTCGACGAGCGTGCTTATGAGGAGGTCGCCGGCCGCCTCTCCGAGCGCTTCAA
>SBBV01000103.1 GCA_005240015.1 Candidatus Odyssella thessalonicensis
GCTCTAATTTCGATCATCCGTAAAATGGGGGGAGAGGTGGGGGAGAACTATCCGGTCGTTGCCGTGGTGCTCGAAATATGACCTTTCGAGACCTGCGACAAACGATGCTTTGGCAGGTGACGGCTGAACAAAATTCAGCCATATTCAGTCCATGCCCCAGCGCCTTCCGCCCCTTTCGGCGCTCCGCGCCTTTGCCTCCGCCGGCCGGCATCTGAGCTTTCAGCGCGCCGCCGCCGAACTGTCGGTGACCCCCACTGCGATCAGCCACCAGATCAAACGGCTCGAGGAGGACCTCGGCCAGCCCTTGTTCCGGCGGCTCACGCGCAAGCTCCAGCTCACCGAAGCGGGGCGGGCGCTGCTGCCCGAGGTGGCGGGCGCCTTCGACCGGCTTGTGGGTGCGGTCGAGCGTTTGAAAGCCAGCGGGGACACGGGCTCGCTCACGGTGAGCGCCATCATCACGCTCGCCTATCGCTGGCTGGCGCCGCGCCTGCCGAAGTTCCAGGCGCGCTATCCCAAGATCGACGTACGGCTCGAGGCCTCGCAGCGCCTCGTCGACTTCACGCGCGACGAGGTCGACGTCGCAATCCGCCATGGTGGCGGGCGCTGGCCGGGGCTGACCGCGATCAAGCTGTTCGACGATCGCTTCACGCCTGCGATCTCGCCCAAGCTCCTCGAGAAAGGCCCGCCGCTCAGGGAGCCCAAGGATCTCCTGAACTACACCTTGTTGCGCGACGTGCCGTATTTCGAATGGGAGAACTGGTTCGCCACTGCCGGCGTGAAGCCGCCCGAAAGCGCGCGCGGTCCTACCTTCGATTCGACGCAGCTCTCCGCGCAGGCCGCCGAGGCCGGACTCGGCGTAGCGCTGGTGCACCCCGAATTTTTCGCCGACGAGATCGCCCAAGGCCGGCTCATCCAGCCTTTCCCGATCGTGGGCCAAAACGAAAAGGCCTACTATCTGGTCTTTCCGCCGGCGACCGCGGAGCGGCCAAAGGTAGCCGCATTCCGCGAATGGCTGCTGGCCGAGGTCGCCGAGTTCCGCGCCGAGAGCGAGCGCGCTCAGGCCAAGCGGCGGATCGCGGCGCGATAGCTTTCGGCGATCCGCTCTTCGGCCGGATGGCGCCCGTCGCGCACCACCCAGCGCCCGCCGACCATGACATGGCGGATGGCGCCCGTGCCGCCGGCGAAGACCAGCGCGTCGAGCAGCCCGTCGCCCGCGTGGCCGACGAGACTCGGATGGGTGCGGTCGAGCGCCAGGAAATCCGCGTGGCGGCCGGGCGCGATCGCGCCGATCGGCTGCGCCAGCGCCTGGGCGCCCCCGGCGAGCGCGCCGCGCCAGAGCTTGGCGCCGATCGACTGGCCCTTCGCCGCCGGCACGAGGTTGCGTTTCTGTCGGTTCAAGCGGTGGCCGTATTCGAGCCAGCGCAACTCCTCGGCCGGTGCTATGCCGACATTGCTGTCGCTGCCGACGGCGAAACGCCCGTTCGCGGCGAGATAGTCGATCAGGGGGAAGAAGCCGTCGCCGAGATCGGCTTCGGTGGTGGGGCAGAGCCCGGCCACGGCACCGCTCGCGGCGAGGCGGCGCGTCTCGTCCGCCGTCATGTGCGTGCAATGGATGAGCGCCCAGCGCTGGTCGGGCTGCATTTCGTCGAGCAGCCATTCGACCGGCCGCCGCTGGCTCCAGGCGAGGCAGTCTTCGACCTCTTTCGTCTGCTCGGCGGCGTGGACGTGGATCGGCGCGGTAGTGTCGAGGCGGTCCAACGTGGCCTTCGACTCGTGGAGCGCCTCCGGCGCAACGGCGCGCAGACTGTGCGGCGCGATGCCAACGCGGATGCGGCCGCGATGCGCCTTGGCGAGCGACTCGACCAGCGCATTGAACGCGTCGGTCTTCATCAGGAAGCGGCGCTGGCCTTCGGTCGCCGGCGCGCCGCCGAAATTGCCGGTTTGATAAAGAACCGGCAGCAGCGTGAGGCGGATGCCGCTGGCACCAGCCGCGGCGATGATCCGGTTGGCGAGCTCGGCGCGATCCGCGTAGGGCCGGCCGGCGGGATCGTTGTGGAGATAGTGGAACTCGGCGACGGCGGTGTAGCCGGCCTTCAGCATCTCCACATAGAGCTGCGCGGCGATGGCCTCGATCTGGTCGGGATCGAGCTTCGCGAGGAAGCGGTACATCACCTCGCGCCAGCTCCAGAAGTCGTCGCCCTCCGGCCCGGCGCGCTCGGTAAGGCCCGCCATCGCGCGCTGGAAGGCGTGGCAGTGGACGTTCGCCATTCCGGGCAGCAGCGCATCGGCGCGCTCGGCTCTGCCCTGCGCCGCGTTGGGGGTCACCGACGTGATGGCGCCGGCCGCATCCCAATCGATGCGCACGCGCTCCGCCCAGCCGTCGGGGAGCAGGGCCGTTTCAGCGAAGAGTGCGGGCATTTTTGGCTTTCGGTGGATCGGTTCCCGTGAGATTACACCAAAGAAAGCGAACAGGAGTCGGGGAGCCGGAGAGGGAAACGATGCGCGCGCAGCGCGCCATAAATCTTCTCCCCGACTCCCCGGCTCCTGTAGTCTTAACGTCATGGCGAAATGGGACCGGCTCTGGATCAATGCGCGTCTCGCGACGATGCGCCCGGGATTCTGGGGCTATGGCGCGATCGCGGACGGCGCGATCGGCGTGGAGGGCGAGCGCATCGCGTTCGCCGGTGTTGCCGCCGAGATCAAGGGCAAAGCCGGGCAATTCGCGCACGAGGTGATCGACGCCGGCGGGCGTTGGGTGACACCCGGTCTCGTCGATTGCCACACTCACCTCGTCTTCGGGGGCGACCGCGCCGACGAGTTCGAGAAGCGGCTCGGCGGCGCCAGCTACGAGGAGATCGCGCGCGCCGGCGGCGGCATCCGCTCGACCGTTCGCGCGACGCGCGCCGCGAGCGAGGACCAGCTCGTCGCCGCCGCGCTGCCGCGGCTTGATCGCCTCCTCGCCGAGGGCGTCACGACGATCGAGGTGAAGTCGGGCTACGGTCTCACCGTCGAGGACGAGCTGAAGCAGTTGCGCGCCGCGCGCCGGCTGGGGCAAGCCCGCCGCGTCGATGTGCGCACGACGTTGCTGGGCGCGCACGCGCTGCCTCCCGAATATGAGGGCAGGCGCGCCGACTATATCGCCCTCGTTTGCGACGAGCTGATCCCGCGCGCCGCGCGCGAGGGGCTCGCCGACGCCGTCGATGCGTTCTGCGAGACGATCGCGTTCACGCCGGCCGAGACCGAGGCTGTGTTCGCGAGTGCCCAGCGCC
>SBBV01000075.1 GCA_005240015.1 Candidatus Odyssella thessalonicensis
ACCGCAGGATCGCCGCCTGCACGGCATCGAGCCGTGAGACGATGCCCCATTCCATCACGGTGTTGCGGTCGAGCAGGCCGTGATTGCGCACGCGCCGGATGGCGTCGGCGACGGCGTCGGCGTTGGTGGTGACAAAGCCCCCGTCGCCGGCGGCGTTGAGCAGCTTGAGCGGGTGGGCGGAGAAGCAACCGAGGTCGCCCAAGGCGCCGGTGCGCACCCCATCGAGCATCGACCCGATCGCTTGCGCGGCGTCTTCCACCAGCAAGAGCCCGTGCCGCTGGGTGATCGCGCGCAACGCCGGCATGTCGCAGACGCCGCCGCGCAGGTGAACGGCCATGATCGCGGCGGTGCGCGACGTGATCACCGCCTCCACCGCGGCGGGATCGATTAGCTCGTCGCGGCGTACGTCGGCAAAAACCGGCTTCGCCCCGATCTTCACGATCGCTGCCGCGGACGCGACGAAGGAATTCGGCGGCGTGATCACTTCGTCGCCGGGGCCGATGCCGACGGCGGCCATGCCGATCATCAGCGCATCGGTTCCCGAATTCACCGCGATCGCGTGGCGGACGCCGCAATAGGTCGCGAGCGCCTGTTCGAGCGCCTCGACCTCGGTGCCGCCGATATACATTCCGCTCGCGAGCGCCGCCTCGATGCGCGGCATGAGCTCCCGCCGCTCTTCCGCAAACTGCGCCGCGAGGTTGATGTAGCGGATCACGGCCTGGCCCGCCGGAAATCGCGCACGACCGCAAGCGCATGGTCAAGCTGCTCGCGCACAAGATATTGGTGGACCGGGAAGGTAATCGCTTCGGCAGCCTGGCGGTCGGTGACCGGAAAATCGCCGCGCCGGTAGCCGAGATGGTCGAGCGCAGGCTGGCGATAGACTGGCACCGGATAGTGCACCTTGCACTCGACACCATTGGCGAGGCAGTGCGCGAGCAGGCGGTCGCGCTCTTCGGCGAACACCTGGTAGGTGACGAAAGTGTGCCGGACGCGCGGATTGCGCGGCGGCACCCTTATTCCGGGAATTGCAGCGAAGCCCGCATCGTAGATGGCGGCATTTTCGTTGCGGCGGCGGATGATGGCCTCTGCCGTGTCGAGGACGCGCCGCGCCACCACGGCCTGCAGCGAGTCGAGCCGGCTGTTGACGCCGAGCATGACGACCGTGTCGCGGTCGGCGAGACCGTGATTGCGCAGCAGGCGGAGCTTTTGCGCGAGCGCATCGTCGTTGGTCACGATGACGCCGCCGTCGCCCCAGATGTTGAGGAACTTCTGCGGATGGAGCGAAAACGTGCCCGTGATCCCCCAGGTCCCGGCGCAACGCCCGTCCAGCGTCGAGCAAATCGCCTGGCACGCGTCCTCGACGATCGGAACTCCGTGCCGCGCGGCGATCGCGGCGATGCGCGGAAGGTCGGCGACGTTGCCGGTGAGGTGGACGGGAATGATGGCCTTGGTCTTCGGGGTGATCGCCGCCTCGATCCGGTCGGGATCGATGCAGAACGAGTCGTCGACGTCGACGAAGACCGGGCGCGCACCGACATCGGCAATGGCGCCGGCCGTGGCGATGAAGGTGTTGGCCGCGGTGATGACCTCGCCGCCCGGGCCGACGCCGAGCGCGCGCAGCGAAAGCTTGAGCGCGTCGGTTCCGGAATTGACGCCGATCGCGTGGCGCGCGGCGAGCCGCGCGGCAAACGCGGCCTCGAAGTCGGCAACGGCCTTCCCCAGCGTGAAATCGCCCGTCGCCACCAACTCGCGCAGCGCCGCGAGAATCGGCTCCGCGTCGGCGAACTGCTCGCGCAGGTAGACGAACGGCACTCGTTTGAGGGAAGCGGTCAAATCGCTATCCAACTCAGATACCGGCGACCGCGCTCTTGCACGCGCGCACGATATCGGCACTCGTCGGATAGTAGCCGGCTTCGAGCGGCGCGCTGGTGGGCGCATAGCGATGCGGCCAGGTAACCCGTTGCGGCGCGGCCTTGAGCGCTGGGCCGACCCGCTCGCACACGCTGGCGATCACCTCGGCCGCCGCGCCGAAGTCGCGCCAACCCGGATCGGCGACGACCAGCCGGCCGGTTCGGCCCACCGAGGCCAGCACCGTCTCGAGGTCGAGCGGGACCAGCGTCCTCAGGTCGACGACCTCGACCTCGATGCGCTCGGCGGCAAGCTGCTCGGCCGCCTCGAGCCCGCCGGGAACCAGCGAGCCGATCGCAACCAGCGTCACGTCTTTGCCCGGCCGGCGCACCAGCGCCCTCCCGAGGCGAATGAAATAGGGCTCGTCGGGAACCTCCTCCTCCATCGCGTAGAGCGAACGGCCCTCGATGAACAGCGTGGGGTCGTTCGAGAAGATGCTGCTCAGCAGCAGTCCCTTGGCGTCGGCCGGCGAGCCCGGCATCACCACCTGCATACCCGGCAGATGCGCGAACCAGCTGTGCAGGCTCTTCGAGTGCTGCGGTCCCTGCCCCCAGCCCTTTCCGACGATGGCGCGGATGGTCAATGGCATTGTCGCGTGGCCGCCGGAAATGTAGCGCCATGGGCCGATCCAGTTCGCGATTTGATCCGCGGAGTAGAGCAGGAAATCGAAGCGCTGGTGCACGAGCACGGGGCGCAAACCGGCATTGGCTGCGCCCGCCGCCAGGGCGGTCAACGATTGCTCGGAGATCGGTGTGTCGAAGACACGGCGCGCGCTGAAGCGCTCCTTCAAGCCGGCGGTCGATCCGAAGATCCCGGCCTTTCCGTCGGCGCCGATGCCGAACACGAACACGTTCTCGTCGAGCTCCATCGCCTGCCGCTGGGCGGCATTCACGGCGGCCCCGAAGCTAAGGCGGGTGGCCCGGCCGGCCCGGGGCGTGCTCGCTAACTCCACCGCACTCGCTTTCGACATTACTTCTCCTCCCGGCTGCGAGCGGGATCAGTAAGGGCGGAGCCGCGTCTCGGCCTGCCCGCCGAGGAATCGTGTGGGCGCGGCGTCAATCAGCTCGCGCACCACCGGCGCGTAGCCGTTCGCAGCCTCGATGCCGCGCAGATCCTGAAACCGCGGGAACGGGGCGGCCTTGGCCGCGCGAATCGCTGACCAAACTTGCTCGTCGCACGAGGCGTCCACCTCCTCCAGCGCCGCGTCGGCCACCCCCGCCGCGCGTGCGAGCCGGAGCATCGCCGCGAGGGGATCGCTTGCCTTGGCGGCGTCAACCTCCGCTACCGGCCGATAGTCGAGATGATCGTCGCTCTCCGGCCCGACATGGCCGCAGAAGCGATAGGTCTCCACCTCAAGCAGGAAGGGTCCGCGTCCCTCGCGGATGTCGGCGACGATCACGTTCATCGCGGCGGCGAGCTCCAGCGGGTTCTTGTCTGGCATGCGCCGCACCGCCACGCCGAAGGCCGCGGCGCGCGCAATCAGATCGTGGCTCGCCGCGCGTGCGGGCGCCGGCGTATGCGCGGCATAGCGGTTGTTCTCGCAAAGGAAGAGGATCGGCAGTCGGTGGAGTGCCGCGAGGTTGAGCGCCTCGTAGCTCACGCCCTCGTCCATTGCGCCGTCGCCGAAAACGGCCACGCTGATGCCGCTTCCGCCCCGCCGATAGCGCTGGGCGAAGGCGCTTCCCACCGCCAGCCCCAGCGGCCCGCCCACGATGGCGCCGCTGTAGAAGTGGAAGCCGTGGTGCGCGAGCTCCATCGAGCCGGCCAGGCCGCCGTTGGATCCGGTCGCCTTGCCGTAGAACTCCGCGATCATGGCATCGAGCGGTGCTCCCTTGGCGAGATAGTAGCCGTGCGAGCGATAGTGGCTCATGATCACGTCGTCCGGGCGCAGCTGCAGCGAAAGCGCCGCCGGCGCCGCCTCCTGGCCGACGCAGAAATGCATCGGGCAGCGCATCTCATTCGCCGGATGATACTCCGCGATCAGGATTTCCTCGGTGCGCCGGATCAGCCGCATCATGCGGTAGAGGGCGAGGGCATCGGCGGCCTGGGTTTGCCCCACGAGACGCCCTCCCGTATCAGGGCGTGCCGCCGGCCGCGCGCTCGAGCGCGCGCTTGAGCGCCCCGTCGGCGAGGTGCACAAGGTTGATCCGCTGCATGGTGTAGAGATCGGAGGCGTTGATTTCGCCGATCCGCTCGGCGAACTCCGGTGCGCGCCACGGATCGAAGCTGGCGCTGATCGTTTTGCCGGTGAGGCCGTCGGCCTGCGGCGAGAGCAGGAACCGCACGCAGGCGACCGGAACCTCGACGGGAACGCCGCCCTCGGCGAGCTTCGCGCGCGTCATCGCGTAGAACGCCTCGCCTGCCGCGTCGGGGCCGGCCGCGAGCGTGGCCTCGTGGATCTCCGTCTTCACGAAGCCGGGGGCGACACCGTTCACGGCGATGCCGAGCGAGGCCAGCTCCTGCGCAATCGTCTCGATGAAGCGCACGATGCCGGCCTTGGAGACGGCGTAGGCGGAATAGCGCGGCAGCGGCGCGAACGCGCCGCCGCCTGAGAAGGTGATGATGCGCGGGCGGCGCTCCGCGCGCATCAGCGGCACCGCGCAATGCACCGCCAGGCAAGCGCCGAAGAGGTTGCCGCGCACCGCAGCCCACCATTGCTCCGGCTCGATCGTGTGGAACGGCCCGATCGGCCCGTAGCTTCCGGTGCAGACAACGAGCGCATCGAGATGTCCGAAGCTCGCGGCCACCTTGGTAAAGAAGGCGCGCACCTCGGCCTCGTCGCTCACGTCCACCGTGGCATAGTCCGCCGCGGCCCCATCGGCCGTGAGCGCCGCGAGCCGGTCCGCCCGGCGCGCCCCGACGAAGAGGCGATAGCCGTCGGCGATCAAGGCTTTGGCCAGTGCCGCACCGATACCCGAGCTGGCGCCAAGAACGGCGACGGTTCTCTGATTGCTCATCCGGTCTCCGAGGAGAAGGCCCCGCATCTCTAAACGGTGCATCAAGGCCTGCCAAGGGCCAAGGCCCGCGCGACGCCGCTCAGAGCCCGGCGAGGTAGTCCAGGAGCTGGTCGACGCGATGCGACCAGGTGTTGCCGGCGAGGATGGCCTCGCGCGCCGCCTTGCCGACGCGCCGCCGCCGCGCCTCGTCGCCGAGGAGCTCGCGCGCCAGTTCGGGCAGCGTGGCGTCGTCGTATTCGAAATAGTGCACGCCGGGCTCCATCACATGGCGCAAGCATTCGGGCGAGTCGCGCGTGTTGTCGTAGATCTTGTTGACGAAAATCACCGCGCCCGACGCCATGCAATCGAGCGCGCGCGCGTGCACCTGGCTCATCGCGTTGTGGAGATTGATGCGCGTCGTCACGAACATCTCGCGTGCCGCCGCTTCGGTGTGCAGCGGTCCGTGGAAATAGGGCTGGTATTCGGGGTAGGTTTCCCATTCGCCGATACCGAAGATGCGCAGCGAAGTGCTCACCCCGAGGATGGCGTCGACGAGTGCCTTGCGGCTCTGGGCCCGCATGAAGAGATTTTCGATCCCGTAGAGGAGATCGTCCGGCACCATGCATTTGTCGGCGGGCGGCGCCAGCGGAAGGCGCAGCCGGGCCTGGGCGCCGAACAGCGTGAGCGAAAGCCGCTGCCGCCGCTGCAGCCGCTCGTAGATGTAGTCGTTCATGAACCGGTGCGCGGCGAGGACGTCGTAGGAATTCCAGCTGAGCCCCCACGCTTTCAACGCCTCGACCAGTTCGCGCACCGTGCCGAGATTGGGGTGCTGCAGCGGAACCCCGCGGCCGCCAAGGTCGGCCATCAGCTGCTGATCGCCGATGGCGAGGCGATGCTTGGGCGGGATGTAACCCATCAGCGAGAAATCCGAGAGCGGTGCGGCCTCGCTCGGGAAGAAAATCTCGGGATCGGTTCCGCAAAGAAGGTAGCCCCAATGGGTGAGCGCGCCGGCATCGATGCCGATCGCGGCCGGGCGCGTCAGAAAGAGATAGAAGTCGCTCCCCTCGAACGCTTTGTTCGAACGGTGGCGCTCGTGGATCCCCATCGAGCGCCAGTCCTGCACCCAGGCCACATGCTTGACGTGCCGCGGCAAGCCTTCGGCGCGATCGCGCGCGCGGTCGATCTCGAGCACGACGTCGGGCTTCATCAGATCGCAGAACTGGGCGAGCTGCATCGGGTTGAGATAGCCCCACCCGACGTGGGCATCGACGCCGCGCCGCATCAGCTGCTTGCGCAGGCCCAGGAGCTCGCTGAAGTAGAGCGAGGAGTTGTTGGGAGAGAACATGGCGATCGAGCGCAAGCCGCGCGCGGGCCGCGGCGCGGGGCGATCCGCGGAAGACAAAGCGCGGGCGGCGGGACTGCGGCCTTGCTCGTTCACCTCTGCACCTCGGCCCGCTAGGGCGCGATGTTCCACGTCTTGCGCCGATGGTTGCCGGCCTCGAGCGCCTGCGTGTGGGCGATGATCTCCGACACGACGGCGCGCGCCTTGCGCTCGACCTCATCCCACGCGGCCGAGGGCGGCCGGGTCGCGATGCGAACGCCGGCGCGGAAATAGCGCTCGCGCAGCGCGTCCCAGTAGCACCACAGCCAGAGGCCTGCCTCGCGAACATCGAGCACGCTGCGCTCCTTGGGCGGAGGCTCGACGAGCGGGTTCTCGCCGGCGTCGAAAACGGCGATCTCGGCGTCGCGGACGAGATGCAGCTTGTCGCGGTCGGGCAACTCGCGGAGCAGAAAGCGCCCGTCGACGGGATCGATGCTCGGCGCGAGCGGGCCTTTCAGGAAACGCGCGCGGATGATGTAGGGCATGTAGTGATTGGCGAAGGCGAGGAAGCCTTCGTCGGCGACGCGCCAGCAGAGGAAGAGCGGAAACGACGTGAATCGCTCCGAGTCGACGAAGCACGACTCCGGCATATGCTCGGCGACAAGCCGCGCGAACGACCATGACGGGATGGCGATGGTGCCGTCCTCGCTGCGGAAGCTGCGGTCGATCTCGGCCAGGACCTTGTCGCGGTGGAGCCGGAAGCCTGGCACGGCGATGGCGCTGACATCGCCCTCAAGGAGCTTGGCCGCGTTGGCGAGGAAGCCGTCGTTGACGACGTTGTCGGTGCCTATGGTCATGACGTCGGCGTCCAGGCGCCGGCCGGCCTCGAGCGCCAGATAATGGGAGCACGACATCAGCGAGAATTTCGTGTGCGCCGCGATCATGTAGTGCGGGGATTTCGCGCATTCGACCATGAACGGATCGATGTGCACGAAATGCGGCCGCGCGAACTGCATGAGGCGCCCGAACAGAGGATCGGCACGGAGATCCGCCTCGTCCTCCGCCGTCGTGAACACCACGACGTGGACCGCATAGCGCCGCGCCAGTGCGGGAAGGTTGTTCGGCGCCAGCAGTGCCGCGACCGCGTATCTGAGGAAATCGCGCAAGAAGGGGCGGCCCCAAAGCGCGCAGCTCAGGATGAAGCGGCGCCGATCGTCGCCCGC
>SBBV01000443.1 GCA_005240015.1 Candidatus Odyssella thessalonicensis
GCCCTCGGCCTGGGCGCGCCTCAAGGTCAACCGCGACTGGCTCGGCGCCTGGTTCATGCTGCCGGCGGCGGCGTTCCTCGTGCTGTTCCTCGCCTATCCGCTGGTGCTCGGCATCGCCTACTCGTTCACCGATGCGCGCATCGGCCAGGACATCTGGGCGGCGCAGTGGGTCGGCCTCGAGAACTACCTCTATCTCATCGGCGAGATCGACTGCTCGCTCGGGAAGATTGCGACGGCAGCGCTCAACTGGCGCTGGCGCGACTGCCCGCTGGTCGGCGACGACCAGTTCCACCTCGCGGTGTTCAACACGCTGTTCTACACCTTCGTCGCCAGCGTCCTGAAATTCGCGATCGGCCTCTATCTCGCGATCCTGCTCAACAACCACCTGCCGTTCCGCGCGCTGATCCGCGCCATCGTGCTGGTGCCGTTCATCGTGCCGACCGTGCTCTCGGCGATCGCGTTCTGGTGGATCTTCGATCCGCAGTTCTCGATCGTCTCGTGGTCGGCGAAGCAGCTGGGCCTCACCTCGGCCAACATCGACTTCTTGGGCGATCCCTGGAACGCGCGCTGGTCGGTGATCTTCGCCAATGTCTGGCGCGGCGTGCCGTTCATCGCGATCACCCTGCTCGCCGGCCTCCAGACCGTGCCGCCCTCGCTCTACGAGGCCGCCACCATCGACGGCGCCTCGCGCTGGCAGATGTTCCGCTACATCACCTATCCGCTGCTGACGCCGATCATCGCGGTGGTGATGACGTTCTCGGTGCTGTTCACCTTCACCGACTTCCAGCTGATCAAGGTGCTCACCAACGGCGGGCCCGCGGGCTCGACCGAGTTGATGGCGACGCTCTCGTTCAACCGCGCGATCTTGGGCGGCCAGCGCATCGGCGAAGGCTCGGCGATCGCCACCGCGATGATCCCGTTCCTGCTCGCCTGCATCCTGATCTCGTGGTTCGGCCTGCAGCGGCGGAAGTGGCAGCAGGGAGAGGCCAATGACTGACGTGCCGAAGATCCTGCACGCGCCGCCAGCCGCGAGCGCCAAGCTCACCGACGAGTCGGAGGGCATGCGCTACCTGGAGCGCCTGCCGCGCAAGCTCGTCACCGTCTACCTGCCGCTCTTCATCATCATCCTCGTGCTGCTGTTCCCGTTCTATTGGATGACGATCACGGCGATCAAACCCAAGGAGCACCTGCTCGACCTCGAGACCCACAACCCGTTCTTCACGCTCTCGCCGACGCTCGACCACATCTACGATCTCCTGTTCAAGACCGAGTATCCGCTCTGGCTCTGGAACACGATGCTGATCTCGGTGGTGGCGACGATCCTGGCTCTGCTCGCATCCGTGTTCGCGGCCTATGCCATCGTGCGCATCCGCTACAAGGGCTCGCAGTGGGTGGGCGGGCTCATCTTCCTCGCCTATCTCGTGCCGCCCTCGATCCTGTTCATCCCGCTCTCGACCGTGATCTTCGAATACGGCCTGTTCGACACGCCGTTCGCGCTGATCCTCACCTATCCGACGATCCTGATCCCGTTCTCGACCTGGCTGCTGATGGGCTACTTCAAGACCATCCCCTACGAGCTCGAGGAGTGCGCGCTGATCGACGGCGCCTCGCGTTGGCAGATCCTCTGGAAGATCGTGCTGCCGCTCGCGGTGCCCGGCCTCATCTCGGCCGGCATCTTCTGCCTCACGCTGTGCTGGAACGAGTTCATCTACGCGCTCACCTTCATCAACTCGACGCAGCACAAGACCGTGCCGGTGGCCATCGTCACCGCGTTCACCGACGGCGACCAGTATCGCTGGGGCTCGCTCATGGCCGGAGCGCTCGTGGGCTCGCTGCCGCTCGTCATCCTCTACTCGTTCTTCGTCGAGCACTACGTCTCGGCGATGACGGGGGCGGTGAAGGAGTGATGCTGGGACCGCGCGGCTCCAGCCGCGCAACTTGGCCAGTCGCGGCAAGAGCGCACCTGGAGGCGCGCGGTCCCAACCAGGTGCGGATGCAGCAATGAAGATCGCCTTCATCGGTTTGGGCGCGATGGGCCGCGGAATGTGCAAGCGGCTCGTCGACGCCGGGCACGAGGTGGTGGGCCATGACGTGGCGCCCGCCGCGCGCCAGGCGCTGGTCACGGCCGGCGGCCGCGCGGCGGCGAACGCGGCCGAAGCGTGCCGCGGCGCGGATGCGCTCGTCGTGATGGTGTTCAACGCCGAGCAGGTGGAAGCGGTGCTGTTCGGCGCGAACGGCGCGGCCGAGACCTTGCCCGGGAACGCGCTCGTGATCATGGGCGTCACGATGACGCCGGCGCAGGCGCGCGACTTCGCCCAGCGGCTCGACGCGCGCGGCTGGCCGATGCTCGATGCGCCGATGAGCGGCGGCGCGGCTGCCGCCGAGCAGGGCCAGCTGAGCTTCATGGTTTCCGGCAGCGACGCGGCCTTCGCCAGGGCCGAGCCGCTCTTGAAGCCGATGGCGAAGCGCATCTGGCGCCTCGGCAAGGAGTGCGGGCTCGGCTCGACGATGAAGATGGTCCATCAGATCGCGGCCGGCGCCAACCTCGCGGTCGCCGCCGAGCTCACCGCGTTCGGCACACGCCTGGGGCTCGATCCCGGCATGATCTTCGAGATCGTCAACAACGCGGCCGGGCAGTCCTTCATGTACCAGATGGTGGGCCCGCGCATGCTCGACCGCGATTTCGCGCCGAAGGGGCCGCTCGAGATCTTCGTCAAGGACCTCGGCATCGCGCTCGAGGCGGCGAAGGCAAGCCGCTTCCCGCTGCCGATGGCGGCGGCCGCGCACCAGCTCTATCTCGCCGCCGCCGCGCACGGCCACATCGCCGAGGACGTCGCCGCGGTGATCAAGGTCTACGAGGCGCTCGCCGGCATCACGGTGAAGCGGAGCGCGTGATCGCGGCAAGCGGAAAACGCTGGCCCTGTGACGCCCGCTCCCCCTTTGCGTGTTAACAAACGTAAACTTTCGTCAACTTGCGTAAACGACGTGGAGGCGATTCGAGGCACAGCCGCCTCCCAGAAGCCCACAAAAGCCGACAAAGGCCCACAGATGCCGACATTTTTTACAGTGTGGGCTTTTGTCGGCATTTGTCGGCTTTTGTGGGCTTTCGCGCCGTTTTCCCGCGGCAAATGTGGGCTTTCGTGAGGGCCTTGTCGGCTTTGCCGTCCGCGCTCCACGCGCTGGGCTCGGCCTGATTGGTCTTGCAGGATTTCAACAAATTTCAACAGCAGCGCCGATGCGCGACACAGCCGGAAGCCGTGCCGGGGGCCTGTTTGAGATTCACAAATCCAAAGAGCGCCCGCCGCCCGCCCAACCAGGGCGCGCGAGGGTTCGGCCACCACAAAAGGCGGCTCTTGGCCATTAAGAACATATCAAGAACATATGTCAAGCGCAAAAATGCAACAGGGCGGCATGGAGAGGCGGTTTGGGACCGCGCGGCTTCGGCCGCGCGCTTGGAAAAACGGAAAGCGCGCCACTGGGACGCGCTTTCAACTTCATAGAAGGAAGAAAGGGCGCGACTGGAGGCGCGCGGTCCCAGTGCCCGTTCCGGCTTATGCGCCGGCCATCGCCTTGATGCGGGCGTTGAGCCGCGAGAGCGTGCGCGCGGCGGTGTTCTTGTGCAGCACGCCCTTCGCGACGCCGCGATGGATCTCGGGCTGCGCGGCGCGGAACGCCTCCATCGCCTTGGCGCGATCGCCTGCGGTGATCGCCTGCTCGACCTTGGTGAGCGAGGTCTTGAGCCGGCTCACGCGCGACTTGTTGATGAGCGTGCGGCGCGCGTTCCGGCGCGTGCGCTTGATCGCCGAAGGATGTCGCGCCGAGGGCTTCTTCTTCGCGGCCGCCGTGCCAGGTGCCGTTGCCATGATCTCTCGCTTCCGCTGCTGGGGATAATTCGGAACGCGGGCTTATAGGGGGCGCTGCTTCCGCCCGTCAAGCGCAGGCGCTGCGGTGAAATGAACAGGTGCCGGCGGAGCCGCGCGTTCAAGATGCTAACTATCTGTCGTCCCCGCGAAAGCGGGGACCCATGCCTCCGCCGACGTGCGTTCGCGGGAAGGCACGTGGGCCGGAAGCGCTGCTTGGGTCCCCGCTTTCGCGGGGACGACAAAGCAACAGTGCATTCCGTTCCTACCGGTTCTTGAACTTGGGCTCGCGCTTTTCGACGAACGCGGCCATGCCTTCGTTCTTGTCTTCGAGTGCGAAGGCCGAGTGGAACACGCGGCGCTCGAACAGCACGCCCTCGCGCAACGTCGTCTCGTAAGCGCGGTTCACGCACTCCTTGATCATGTAGACGACGGGGCGCGATTTCTTCGCGATCGCCTCGGCGGTCTTGAGCGCTTCCTCGAGCAGCTTGTCGGCCGGCACGATGCGCGAGACGAGGCCGGCGCGCTCGGCTTCGGCCGCGTCCATCATGCGGCCGGTGAGACACATCTCCATCGCCTTGGCCTTGCCGGCGAATTTCGCGAGCCGCTGCGTGCCGCCCGAGCCGGGCAGGATGCCGAGGTTCACCTCGGGCTGGCCGAAGCGGGCATTGTCGGCGGCGATGATGAAGTCGCACATCATCGCCACCTCGCAGCCGCCGCCCAAGGCATAGCCCGCGACCGCGGCGATGACGGGCTTTCGGATCTTGTCGATCTCCTGCCATTCCTTGGTGATGAAATCTTCCATGTAGACGTCCTGGAACGTCTTGCTGCGCATCTCCTTGATGTCGGCGCCGGCGGCAAACGCCTTTTCGCCGCCGGTGATCACGATGCAGCCCACGGCCGGATCGGCATCGGCCGCGTGAAGCGCCTGGCCGAGCTCGCGCGCCACCTGCGCGTTCAGCGCATTGAGCGCCTTCGGCCGGTTGAGCGTGATCAGCGCCACCGGGCCCTTGGTCTCGTAGATGATGGTTTCGAAGGCCATCGCGTTATTCCTTCCCCATGTTGTCGTCCCGGGCGCGGCGTATCACGGCGTTCTTCACGCCGTGGTGCGACGCAGACCCGGGAC
>SBBV01000076.1 GCA_005240015.1 Candidatus Odyssella thessalonicensis
GGCGGCGCCGCACACGCTCGCCATGAAGCGGCGGCGGCTCTGGCCGACGCGGCGCGCGTTGCCGGCGATGCGGTCGGCGGCGAGGTTCCGCGCATAGGCGATCGTGCTTCCGACCGGCACCGGCGCGAACTCGCCATTGGTCGTGGAGTCGAGCTTGATCGGCAGCTTGGGGCCGTGAGACATGGGCTTTGCTCCCACCCAAAGACGCCGCGCGCGACGGCTCGCGCGGCTGCCCTCGCCGCCGCGTTCGATCCCGGCCGAACGCGGCCCTTGCCCTGATGCACGGCATCGTAGCGCAGCGTGTCGCGCGCGAGAAGGATCGAGGCGCGCCCGCCGCGCGCGCCTCGCCCCGGCTTCCCGCATGCCGCCGGCACCAAAGCGCGCGCCGATCGCGCAGGCGTGCCGCGGATCAGAAATATCTGAGCGTCGCACACGATTGACAGCACGCGCGGCTGGCCTATATTGACACCTAAGGTGTCAAATTGGGCGAAGGCAGTCCGGCCCCGCTCGCAAGCCGATGGAGAGGACCATGGCCGACACGACGCACCGAGAGCCGCGTCGCCGCTTTCGCCGCGCGCTGACGGGCATGCTCGCGGTTCTGGCGGTGCTGCTCTTGGGCGGCATCGCGTTCACCTGGGCGTGGAACACGCTGGCGGTGGATCTGGCGCAGGCGCCGCGCGTCCAGTTCCGCCATGCGCTCGCCTTCGAGCTGGCGGTGGTGGCGCTGGCGTGGCTCGTCGGCGCGAGCTTCCGCCTCGCGGCGGGCCAGGCGCCGGCGCACCGCCGCAACGGATGAGCCTGCGTTCGTTCATCGTCGGGCACTTCAGGAAGCCGCGCGGTCTGGTCGGGCGCGTGGCCGGATTCGTCATGGCGACGCGCGGCTCGAATCGCGCGCGCAACGCGTGGACGGTCGAGCTGCTCGACATCGGCGCGGCCGACCGCGTGCTCGAGCTCGGGCCCGGCCCGGGCCTGGCGCTGGAAGCGGTGCTGGCGCGCGCCCCCAAGGGGCACGTCGTCGGCGTCGATCACTCGGCGCTGATGGTGGCGCAAGCCGGGCGGCGCAACCGCGCCGCCCTCGCCCAAGGCCGCCTCGCGCTCGTTTGCGGAGACGTCGCCAAGCTCGAAGGTGTCGCCGGCCCGTTCGACAAGGCGATGGCGCTGAACGTGCTGATGTTCCTGGCACCGGCCGAGCGGCGGGCCCTTTTTGAGCGCCTGCGCCGGCTGATGGCTCCGGGCGGGCGCGTCGCGATCACCTATCAGCCACGCCACAAGAACGCGACGGCCGAAGATGCGCGGAAGTTCGCGGCGACGATCGCGGCGGAGATGGCGGCGGCAGGCTTTGCCGCGCCGCGCACCGAGGAGCTTCCGCTGAAGCCGCTGCCGGCCGTTTGCGTGATCGCGACGACGCCGCGCGGATAACTATGTGCTCGCCTTGGCCGGACGGATCGCGCGCCAGACGAGGAAGCCGACGAGCCAGACGACGAAGCCAAGGAGCGGCATGCCGATCATGCCGGTGAGCGCGCGCGCGGCGCGCTCGGCGGGCAGCTCGCTGTGCTGCAGGAAGGTGGGCACGACGACGGGCGGCAGCGCGAAGCGCTTCGCGGCCGCGTCGGCCGCGCGGAAGTAGTTGCCGAAGTCATAGATCTCGCGCGCGGCCACGCGCAGCGGGTGCGCGAGCAGCCTTGCGCATTCACGCTCGTCGCTGCCGGTGCAGCCGAGCCAGGCGGGAACCTCCTGCTCCTTGCTCCACGCGCTGGGGACGATCGGCGCGGCCCCGTAATAGACCGCGCGCGCCGCGGCGCCGCCGTCTCCCGCGCGGTAGATGTGCGCGAACTCGGTGGCGACGCGGAATTCCTTGAGCACGAACACGTCGGCGTTGCGACGCTTGTCGGCCGCGCTGAAGTCGGCCATGGCCACCTCGATGACCTCGAGGCGCCGCTCGCGGCGATAGTCCTCGACGCCGCCCACCGCGAGCGCCGCCGGCAGCAGCGCCACGAAGGTGGCGCCGAGCACCGCGAGCATGCCGCTCCGATAGCCGAACGCGAGCGCCACCAAGCCGAGCGTCACCAGCACCGACATGCCGGCGTTGTAGGAACGCTCGAACGGGAACGCGAAGGCGAGCGACCCGCCCGTGATCAGCGCGAAGACGGCGAGCCCGGCGAGCATCGACCAGCCGATCGGCAGCACGATGCGCCCGCCCGGCGGCTTGCTGAACACGTGGTAGTAGATCCACTGCCCGGGGTTCATCGCCGCTCCTCCTCGGCGGCGGCAATCTTCACGCGCCGCGCCGTTGGCGACAAGGCTCACCGCCCCGGCACGCCCTTGGTGGTCGAGTATTCCCAATGCAGCGCTTCGCCGGGACGGCAGCGGGCGAAGGCACTGTGCGCGGCGCGCGCCGCTTCGGCGAAGCCGGTCAGGATCAGCTTGAGCTTCCCCGGATAGGCGGCGACGTCGCCGATCGCGTAGATGCCGGGCTGGGTGGTCTCCGACGTCGCCGGGTCGACCGCGATCTGCTGGCGCTCGAGCGCCAGGCCCCAGTCGGCAATGGGCCCGAGGCTCGCGGCGAGGCCGAAGAAAGGGAGGAGCGCGTCCGCCGGCAGATCGCGCCGGCGGCCGTCGAGATCCTCGACGGTGACCGCGGAGAGCCGGCCGCCTTTTCCGACCAGTGCCGCCAGTTGACCGGGGATCACGAGCTCGACCCTGCCCGCGGCGGCGAGCGCCCTGAGGCGCGCGACCGACTCCGGCGCGGCGCGGAACTTGTCGCGGCGGTGGACGAGCGCGATCTTCGCCACCTCGGCGAGCGACACGGCCCAATCGACCGCGGAGTCGCCGCCGCCGGCGATGACCACGCGCTTGCCGCGGAAATCCTCGCGGCGCTTCACGAGATAGAAGACGCTCTTCCCCTCGTAGTCGGCGAGACGGGCGAGCGGCGGGCGGTTGGGGCCGAACGCACCGGCGCCGGCGGCGATGAACACGGCGTGGGCGCGCACCGTATTGCCGGCCGCCGTGGTCAGCACCAATTGCTCGCCCTCGCGCGCGAGCGCCTCGACGCGCTGGCCCAAGAGATAGCGCGGTTTGAACGGCGCCGCCTGCTCCTCGAGCCGCTCGACGAGGCCGGCCGCATCGATCACCGGCAATGCGGGAATGTCGTAGATCGGCTTCTCGGGATAGAGCGCCGCGCACTGGCCGCCGGCGACTTCGAGTGCGTCGATCACTACGGCGGAGAGCCCGAGCATGCCGCATTCGAACACCGCGAAGAGCCCGACCGGGCCCGCGCCGATGATCGCCACATCGGCGGCGACGGCGGCTCGCGCCGCGGCGGCTTCTTTACTCGGCATGAGATTTGGGCTTAAGGCGGGCCGGCATCGTGTGGCCGGGGTCTTAACCGATTAGCAATTCGACACCAAGCGCGCGCGCCAAGCCCGGCCCGTGGCGGAAGAGCTTCGCCGCCGCGGCGCGAGCCGCCGTCGCCGCCGATGTGGCGA
>SBBV01000179.1 GCA_005240015.1 Candidatus Odyssella thessalonicensis
GCCCGACACGCTGACCCGCGCGCTGGCATCCTCGGCACATTTCGTACTCATGGCGTCGTCCGGCGCGGCGCAGTCGAAATGGGTCGCGAGCGAGTGCGAATGGTGGGTCAAGCACAAGGAGCCGCAGCGCCTCTTGATCGTGCTGACCGAGGGCAGCATCGCGTGGGACGAGGCGGCCGGCGACTTCGACTGGGCGCAGACCACGGCGCTGCCGCCGGTGCTGAAGGGCGTGTTCAAGGCCGAGCCGCTCTATCTCGATCTCTCTTGGGCGAAGAGCGAGGAGCAGTTCAGCGACCGTGACCCGCGCTTCTTGAGCGCCATCGCCAAGCTCAGCGCTGCGCTGCGCGGCATGAGCCTCGACGCGATCGCCGGCGAGGAAGTGCGCCAGCACCGGAAGACGCGGCGCATCGCCTATGCCGCGGTCTCGGCGATCGCGCTGCTCGCCCTCGGCGCCAGCGCCGGCGCCTGGATTGCGAGCGAGAACGCGCGCGAGGCCGAACGCCAGCGCGCGGCGGCGGAGGCGCAGCGCAAGCTGGCCGAGGAGCGCCGCGCCGAGGCCGAGAAGCAGAAGGCGGAGGCGGAGCGCCAGCGCGACCGCGCCGAGAGGAGCCTCGACCACGCGGTGACGGCCGCCGACACGCTCGCGGTCGAGATCGCGCAGGGCTTGAGGGACTTCGTCGGCGTCACGGTCGAACGCCGCCGCCGCCTGCTGCAGCGCGCGGAAGCCCTTTACGGCGAATTGCAGCGCGTCGGCGACACGCCCCGGCTGCGCCACCGGCGCGTGGCGCACTACAAGATCGGCACGCTCGAACAGGCGCGCGGCCGCCTTGCCGAGGCCCTGGCCGCGCTGCGGACGAGCAAGGCGATCGCGGAGGAATTGACCGTGCAGTCGCCTGCCAATGCCGCCTGGCAATACGATCTCTCGCTCTGCCACAGCGCGATCGGCGATGTGCTGGTGGCCCAGGGCAACCTTCGCGCGGCGCTCTCGGCATACCGCGACGCCCTTTCGATCCGCACGCGGCTCGCCGAGCGCGACCCGCGCGACACGGCGTGGCAGCACAGCCTCGTGACGACGTTCGGAAAGATCGGGAGCGTGCAGGCCACGATGGGCGATCGCGCCGCCGCACTCGCGAGCTATCGGCTGGTCGTGAGCATCAGCGAGCGCCTCACCGCCCAGGATCCCAACAACATGCTGTGGCTGCGCAACCTCGCCGCCGGCTATGGCGACATCGGCGATATCCTGCAGCGGGACGGAGACCTCGCGCGCGCGCTCGCCAGCCATCGCCAAGCCCTCGCGCTTCTCGAGCGGTTGGCCGCACTCGATCCGCGCGACGGGGCGCGCCAGCGCGACCTCGCCATCGGCCACGGCAAGATCGGTGGCGTCCTCCGCGAGCAGCGCGACTACGCGGGGGCGCTCGCCGCCCATCGCACGGGCCTTGCGATCCTCGATCGGCTGACGGCGCAGGAGCCGCGCAACTCGGATTGGCAGCGCGAGCTCATGGTCGCGCACAGCGAGATCGGCGCCGTGCTCTGGCTGCAGCACGACTTGCCGGGCGCGCTCGCGGCCTATCGCTCCGCGCTAGCGATCACGGAGAAGCTGGTCGCGCGCGACCCCACCAACGCCGGCTGGCGGCGCGATCTCTCGGTCACGTACGACCGGATCGGCAGAATCCTGCTGTCGCAGCGCAACCTGCCCGAGGCGCTCGGCGCCTACCGGAGCTCGCTCGCGATCGTGGCGAAGCTCGCGGCGACGGATCCGCGCAACGCGCGCTGGCAAAGCGATCTCGCCGCGAGCCACGAGCGCGTCGGCGACGTCTACTGGGCCCAGCGCGACCTGCCGCGCGCGGCTGAGGCTTATCTCGCGTCGCTCGAGGCCACCGAGCGGCTGATCTCGTTCGACGCCGCCAATCCGGATTGGCAACGCCGCTTGGCCGACATCCACGACAAGACCGGGGACGCGCTCGGGGGACTAGGACGCTACGACGCCGCGCTCGCCGCCTACCGCGCGGCCGAGGCCATCCGCGAGAAGCACGCAAAACTCCACCCGCGCGACAGGCAGTGGCGGCGCGGCCTCCTCATGAGCGCCGCGCGCTTCGCCATCCTCGCCGAGCAGCAGCAGAAGTGGGAGGAAGCGCTCGCGGCCTACAAGAAGGCCAAGGTGATCGCGGCGGCCTTGCTAGCGGAAGATCCGGCGAACGCCGAGTGGCGCCGCCTCGACGCACTCACGGCAAGGAAAATCGACGAGATCGAGCGGCAGGTGAAGCCGAAAGGCGAGCCCAGCGACGAGCGCCCGCGCTAGCGCGCGCGGGGCACGAGGCTGCTTTCCGGTCGTGCCGGCTCAGGCCGCCACCGTCCAGGTGGCACCCTTCCTGAGCATCGCGTTCAGGTCGGCGGGCCGGCCCTTGAGCTTCTCCTTGGCCGCCTTGCGCCGCGCTGTGCGCGCCAAGCCGCGGGCGAGCGGCCGGCGATGCGCTTGAATGTCCGGCTGAAGGCCGCTTCCGAGTCGTAGCCGACATCCTGGGCAACTGCGGCGATCTTTTTCGATCCATCCGTGAGCATGCAGGCCGCAAGCTGCACGCGCCATCGCGTCAGATATTGCATGGGCGGATATCCGACGAGGCGC
>SBBV01000564.1 GCA_005240015.1 Candidatus Odyssella thessalonicensis
CGATCGCGAGCGTGGCGCCGAGCCGCGCCCGCGCCTCGCGCACCCAGCGGCGGAGCGCCCAGATCGCCGCCGCCGCCGCGAACGGTGCCAGCAGCAGGAGCCAGAGCCCGGCGCCCGCCTCGGGCACCGGCACGTTGAGCCCGCGATTGTTGATGAACATGACGCCGAGGATCTCGATGCTCTCGCGCGGGCGCGGCAAGGTGCGCAGCACGCCGAAGTACCAGAAGAACACCTGCAGCAAGAGCGGGATGTTGCGGAAGGTCTCGACATAGGCGGCGGCGAGCCCGCGCGCGAGCGCGTTCGAGGAGAGGCGCGCGATACCGATCACGAGGCCGACGATGGTCGCCAGCACGATCGAGAGCGCGGCGAGCAGCAGCGTGTTGAGCACGCCCACCACGAGCGCACGGCCGAAGGAGGAATCCGGCGAGTAGGGGATGAGATGCGGCGAGATGTCGAAGCCGGCGCGGCGCCAGAGGAAGTCGAAGCCCGAGACGATGCCCTGGCGCGCGAGGTTGTCGGCGGTGTTGCGGTAGACGAGGTAGCAGGCGGCGATGACGAGCGCCACCGCCGCCGCCTGCGCCAGGACCGAGGTGAGATGTGCCCGCCTGCTTTCGATAATCGGCTTTGCCCTGCTCTCCACAGGCAAGTCATGCCCGGGAGCAAATCAATCGGCCCGTCATCCCGACCGGAGCACGGCGCCTCGGGCGCCGTGCGGAGCGGAGGGATCGCGCGCCAGGTTCGCACGACGGTGCAGCGGCACGGCCGCGCCTGTGGCCACCGATCCCTCCACTTCGCGGCTGCGCGAAGGCGCGCAGCCGCTTCGGTCGGGATGACGAGACGCCTGGATCGCTCAACGGAACGGCGGCGCGTAGAGCAGACCGCCCTTGGTGTGGAGCTCGTTGGCACCGCGCGCGAGGCCGAGGCGCGTGTTGGGGCCGATGTGCCGGTCCCACACCTCGCCGTAGTTCCCGACCTGCTTGATGATGTTGTAGGCCCACTCCTTCGGCAGGCCGAACAGCTTGCCCATGTCGTCGCGCGTGCCGAGCAGCCGCTGCACCTCGGCGTCCTTGGTGCTGGCCTTGACCTCGTCGACGTTCTTGGAGGTGATGCCCTTCTCCTCGGCGATCACCATCACGTTGAACACCCAGTAGGCGATGTCGCGCCAGCGATTGTCGCCGTGGCGCACGACCGGCCCGAGCGGCGATTTCGTGATCACCTCGGGCAGGATCACGTGCTGGTCGCGGTTCTTCAAGCCGATGCCGCGCGCGGCGATGATCGAGCGGTCGGTGGTCCACGCATCGCAGCGCCCTTCCTCGTAGGCGCGGCGCGCATCGTCCTCGCGGTCGGCGAAGGCGACGGCCTTGTATTTCAGGTTGTTGGCGCTGAAGTAGTCGGCGAGCGCGAGCTCGCTCGCCGAGCCCTGCGTCAAGCAGATCGAGGCGCCGTCGAGCTCCTTCACGCTCTTGATGCCGGACTTCTTCGTCACCATGAAGCCCTGGCCGTCGTAGAAATAGGTGACGACGTAGTCGACGCCGAGCGAGACGTCGCGCGCGAAGGTCCAGGTGGCGTGGCCGGCGAAGATGTCGACGGCGCCCGACTGCAGCACCGTGAACGCGTCGCGCGGCGGCAGGATCTGGAACTTGATCTTGGTGGCGTCGCCGAAAATCGCCGCGGCGATCGCGCGGCAATAGTCGTTCTCGGTGCCGACCTGCTCGCCCTTCTCGTTGGTGGTGCTGAAGCCGGGCAGATTGGGCGAGGCGCCGCACAGCAGATGGCCGCGCGCCTTCACCGTGTCGAGCGTATCGGCGAGAGCCGGAGCGGCGGCAAACAGCGCAGCTGCGGCGAGCATCATGACACGTGCCATAAACGCCTCCCTTCGCTATGAGCACCTATCGACGCCGATTCATAGCACCGGCGGCGCGGCACGGCCATTGCGGAGGCCGGGCCGAAGCCGCCATAACCGGGTTGACGTTTAGCCCACGCAACGCCGCGCGCTTGAATTCAGCCGAGCGCGCGTTCAACCAGCGGACACATCGCCATGAAGGTCATGGAGCTGCGCGATTGGAACGTGGACAGCATCGCGCTCGCCGAGCGGCCGAAGCCCGCGCCGGGGCCGGGGCAGGTGCTGATCCGGATGCAGGCGGCCTCGCTCAATTTCCGCGACACGGTGATGGCGAAGCGCGGCTATGGCCGGCGCAGCGGGAATCTTCCGCTCGTGCTCGTCTCCGACGGCGCCGGCACCGTCGAGGCCGTGGGCGCCGGTGTCACGCGCGTCAAGGCGGGCGATCTCGTCTGCCCCACCTTCAGCCAGACCTGGCCAGGGGGCACGTTCAGCGAAGAGGTCTGGACGGGTACGCTCGGCGGGCCGCTCGACGGCACGATGCAGGAATATATGTGCCTCGCCGAGAGCGGCGTCGTGAAGGCGCCGAAGCATCTGAGCGCCGCCGAGGCCGCAACCCTGCCCTGCGCCGCACTCACGGCCTGGAACGCCGTGGTCGAGCAGGGCCGCGTCAAGGCCGGCGAGCGCGTGCTGATCCAGGGAACGGGTGGCGTCTCGCTGTTCGCGCTGATCTTCGCCAAGATGCACGGCGCCGAGACGATCCTCATCTCCTCGAGCGACGAGAAGCTCCAGCGCGCGAAACCGCTCGGCGCCGACCATCTCATCAACTACAAGACCACGCCCGATTGGGGGAAAGCGGCGCGCGAAATCGCGGGCGGGCGCGGCGTCGATCACGTGGTGGAAGTGGGCGGCGCCGGCACGCTCGAGCGCTCGATCCGCGCGGTGAGGCCCTCGGGCACGGTGAGCCTCATCGGCGTGCTCGCCGGCGGCGCGGGCGAGGTCAATCTGGGACCGGTCGTGACGCAGAACATCCGGCTCCAGGGCATCACCGTGGGCTCGCGCGCGCTCTTCGAGGCGATGAACCGCGCGCTCGAGCTGCACCAGGTGAGGCCGCCGATCGACGCGCACCGCTTCCGCTTCGAGGAGTTGACGGCGGCGCTCAAGGCGTTCCCCGAGGGCAGGCACTTCGGCAAGGTCGTGTGCGAGTTCTGAGAAAGAGATGTTCACCACGAAAGCGCGAAGATCACGAAGGCAAGGAAAGCGTGCCTTTGGCGCGCAATAAATCTTCGTGCCCTTCGTGTCTTCGTGGTGAATGTGCCTCCCCGCACCTCCGAGCTTCCGGAGCAAAGCGGCAGCGCGCGCGTTTATCAGGCACGCGTTGGTGGCGAGGCAACGCCCGCGGCGGTATACTTGCCGCCGCAACCAGGGAAGCTTGCGAGCATGGACGGCTACATCGCGCTGGTCTTGCGCGTGCCGGGCGGCGGTTATCGGGCGGTGTTCCCGGACGTCGACGGCTGCCGCGCCGAGGGGCGGAGCGTCGAGGAAGCGCTCGCCAATGCCCGCACCGAGATCAAGGCCCACGCCGCGCGCACTGCGAGGAACGGCGGCTCGCTGCCGCCGCCGCGCCCGGCTTCGGACGTGGCGGCGCTTTCGGCCAAGCACGGCGCCGTCGCCGGCGCCTGCATCCACGTGCGGCCCCTGAGCGTGCAGGTGCGCATCGAGCGCGCCCCCAAGACCGTGGGCGGCGGCGAGCGGGAGAAGTAGCCGCGGCCCGCTCCACCCCGTCATCCCGAGCGAAGCGAACAGCCCGGGACCGCGCGCCTCCAGGCGCGCCCTTGTGCCCGCCGGCGAGAAAGAGCGCGGCTGGAGCCGCGCGGTCCCATGCCGCTTCGCTCGGGATGACGGTTGACGAAAACTGCGCCCAGCGAACGAGGCAACGATGACCGCCGCCGCGAACAAGCAGTTGATGCAGACCATCTTCGCCGGGCTCGCCGCCGGCAACGGCCGGCCGTTCGTGGACAGCCTGGCGGATGATTTCGCCTGGACCATCACCGGCACGACGAAATGGTCGAAGACCTATCGCGGCAAGAAGGCGGTGCGCGAGGAGCTCTTGAAGCCGCTGTTCGCGCAATTCGCGGATCAATACATCAACACGGCGACGCGCTTCGTGGCCGAGGGCGACATCGTCGTGGTCGAATGCCGCGGCCGGGTCACGACCAAGTCGGGCCGGCCCTACAACAGCAGCTATTGCTGGGTCTGCCGCATCGAGGACGGCAAGCTGAAAGAGCTCATCGAATACATGGACACGGCGCTGGTCGAGCGGGCGCTGGCCGATCCGGCCTAGCGGCGCGGATCCGTCCGCGCCGACGCAACGCGTGAAGCGCGCCGCCAACGAAATCTCCTCCCCTGCGCCCGAA
>SBBV01000072.1 GCA_005240015.1 Candidatus Odyssella thessalonicensis
GCGAGGCCGATTCGCCGATCGAGGCATCGCAGGCGGCCGACATCGCGCTGCGCTTCGTCGCGCGCAAGGAGGAGATCGTCAACAGCATCTCGGTCAAGGGACCGAACATCGTCAACCTGCGCGTCCGCGTCGTCGAGATGCAGCGCTCGGTGACGCGCCAGATCGGCATCAACTGGGACGCCGTCGTCCGCACGGGTCTGTTCACGTTCGGCCTCGCCACGGGCGCGGCGCCGGTCATTACCGCCGCCTCGCGGCTCGGTATCGTCGGCCAGCAGCCCGGCCAGATCTTCAACACGCGCCGGCAGATCACCAACAATCTCGTCAACAACGCCTATGCCCGCTACTCGGGCGGCGCGCTCGATCTGACGGCGATGATCGACCTGCTCGAGGCCGACGGCCTTGTGAAGACGCTGGCGCAGCCCAATCTCTCGGCGATGTCAGGCAAGTCGGCGCACTTCCTCGCCGGCGGCGAGTTCCCGATCCCCATCCCGCAGAGCGACGGCGTGGTCACGATCGAATTCAAGAAGTTCGGCGTGAGCCTCTCGTTCACGCCGGTGATCCTGACCGGCAACCGCATCAACCTGCGCGTGGCGCCAGAAGTGAGCCAGCTCTCGAACAACGGCGCGATCCAGATCCAGAACTTCCAGATCCCGGCGCTGATCACGCGCCGCGCCGAAACCATGGTCGAGGCCGCGAGCGGGCAGAGCATCGTGATCGCCGGCCTGCTCATGAACAACGTCGTGCGCGACGTCAACAAGGTGCCGTGGCTCTCCGACGTGCCGGTTCTGGGCAAGCTCTTCACGTCAGAGAACTTCCAGCGGAACGAGACCGAGCTCGTCATCATCGTGACGCCTTACATCGTCACTCCGGTGCGCGAGCAGCCGGGCGCCAGGCTGGCGCCGCCGGAGGGACCCGGCGTGCCTGGCCCGGCCGCCGCAGTGCCGCCGCCCGCCGCCGCCCGCACCGCCGGCAAGCCGACGCACCTCGTCGGCCCGGGCGGGTTCCAGCTCGATTGAACGAAGAAGGTCAAGGGGAAGAGCGATGAACGGGAGCATGATCAGGATCGACAATCAGCGGGGGGCCATCGCCCGCGCCGCGCTCTTGCTCGGGGTTCTCGCGCTCGGCACCGGCTGCACGGCGATGGAGCGCGCCGACCGCTGGGTCGAGAAGCAGTGGGTCGGCTCCGACCATCAGCTGCCCAAGGAAAAGACCGACATCGCCGTCCGCACGGCCGAGACCAGCGCCACCGTGGTCTTCGCGCCTCGGACCGCCTCGCTTTCGCGCGATCAGCGCGACCTGCTCGAGCGCTTCGCCGCCGGCAGCGGCGCCTCCAGAGGCGACCGTGCCCTGATCATCGCGTCGCCGGCAGGCGGCCGTGGCCTTGCCGAGCGCCGCGTGCAGGCGATCGCCGCCGTGCTGCACCGCCGCGGCCTGCGCGTCGTGCGCAGCTATGGCCCGGGTGCCCCCGACGCCGCGCTGGTTTCGATCTCGCGCCTCGTCGCGGTGCCGCCGAATTGTCCGCAATGGGACGACCTCATGCAGCGGCGCATGGTCGACGAATACAAGCCGAAGCTCGGCTGCTTGGACGCCGCGAGCTTGGCCGTCACCGTCCATCGCCCCGGCGATCTCGTCCAAGGTCGCCCGAGCGGGCCGTCCGACGCGCAGACGCTCGACCGCGGCCTCCAGCAGCTGCGCGAGGGCAAGCTCGATCCGCCCGTGACCGCGGCCGGCACCGGCAGCCCGCAATCGGGTGCCTCCGGCGGCCAGCAGGGTGGTCAGGGCGCCAAATGAGGACGACGACCGTGGAACGCCTGGCCCCAGTCTCGCGACGCGTAAGCGCCGAGCCGGTTCAAATCGAGCCGCTCGCGTATCCCGTCGACGCGCTCGCCTTCGTCAACGACCCGACGACGGCGGAAATTCTGGCCGCGCTGTTCGGCGCGACCGGCCAGGGCCGCGTCCAGTTCGGCGGCTTGAACGCCGCCATCCAGGTGCTGCAGTCGGCGCCATGCCCGCAGCTTCTGGTCATCGACATCTCCGGCATGAACGACCCGCTCGGCTATCTCGACCGGCTGGCCGATCTCTGCCCCGAGGGAACGGGCGTGGTTCTGATCGGCAGCTCGCAGGATCCGGCGCTGGCGGCCGAGCTGCGCGCCATGGGCGTCGTGCACTATCTGACCAAGCCGGTCGAGGCCGAGCGCATGCGCGCCGCGATCATGGAGGCGGTCGGCGCTGCGCAGCCCCATTTCTCCGACCCGCAGTTCTCCACGCCGGGCGGCGCGCAGGCCTACGAGCAGGCGCCACCGGCCGCCCCGGAGCTTCCCTTCGGCGACGAATATGGCCGCATGGGCACGCTGGCCCCGCTGAGCGCGCAGCCCTTCGCGAGTGCGCAGCCTTTCGCGGAAAGCCTGATGGCGCCGCCGCGGCCGGACTCGCCTTCCAATCGCGGGGCGCCCCCGCCGGGCGCTCCCGCCGCGCCAGCCTTCGCGCCCGCGCAGCCGGGTGCCTTCGCAGCGCCGCAGCCGAGCGCGTTCGTGCCGGCCGAACCGTTTGCGAGCCCGCAGGTGGTGACGGCGCACGCGCCGCAACACGATCCGTTTTCGACGCCGCCGCTGCAGGCCGGGCCCGGCGTTCCGCCGCCGGCGACCACGCAGATGGATTCGCTCGCGACGCAGGCCATGGCGTTCGCGCCGGCCGCCAATGTCGATCCGCTGCCGCGCCCGGTCGATCTGCTCGCCTTCCTCACCGAGGCGCAGAGC
>SBBV01000599.1 GCA_005240015.1 Candidatus Odyssella thessalonicensis
ACATAGGCGCGGGCGCGCACGACGGCGTCGACGAGCGGCAGGCCTTGCGCGATGCCGGCGGCGATCGCCGAGGCGAGCGTGCAGCCGGTCCCGTGCGTGTGGCGCGTCTCGATGCGCGGATGCTCGAACACGCGCGTCTCGCCGGCGGTCACGAGCACGTCGTGGACGCGCGGACCCGGCAAGTGGCCGCCCTTCATCAGCACGGCCTTGGGCCCGAGCGCCAAGAGGGCCTCGCCGGCGGCCTGCATCTCCGTGCCCGACGTGATCTTGCGGCCGGAAAGCGCTTCGGCCTCGGGCAGGTTGGGCGTGATCAAGGTGGCGCGCGGCAACAGCCGGCGGCGCAGGGCTTCGATCGCTGCGGGCTTGAGCAGCGGCGCGCCGCCCTTGGCGACCATGACCGGATCGGCGACCAGCGGCACGCCGGGCGCCAGTTGCTCCAGGGCGCGCACCACGGTCTCGATCACGCCGGCGGTTGCCAGCATGCCGGTCTTGATGCAATCGGCGCCGATGTCGGTGAGGCAGAGCTCAATCTGCTGGCGGATGAATTTCTGCGGCACGGCGTGGATGCCGAAGACGCCCTGGGTGTTCTGCGCGGTCAGCGCCGTGATCGCGGTCATGGCGTAGGCGCGCATGGCCGTGACGCTCTTGATGTCGGCCTGGATGCCGGCGCCGCCGCCCGAATCCGAGCCGGCGATGACGAGGACGCGACCGTGCACGTCAGATGTCAGATGTCAGGAATCAGATGCCAGACGCACAGCTCGCGCGCCTGTTCTCTGGCATCTGATCCCTGACATCTGTCCTCTGGCCTTACTTCGCCGCCTTCTGGATCACCGCGCAGAGCTCGTCGACGATGCTCTTGACCATCGCGGCGTCGTCACCCTCGGCCATGACGCGGATGACCGGCTCGGTGCCCGATTTGCGGATCAGGAGGCGGCCGGCATTGGCGCCGAGCTTCTTTTCGGCGGCGGCGATGGCGTTCTTGACGCCGTCGTGCTCGAGCGGCTTGGCGCCGTTGGACTTGTCGTAGCGCACGCTCTTGAGGAGCTGCGGCACCGGCGTGAACAGGCGCGTCGCCTCGCTCGCTTTCGCCTTGCCTTGAACGAGGACGGCCAGCACCTGCAGCGCCGCGATCAGGCCGTCGCCGGTGCGCGCATAGTCGGTCAGGATGATGTGGCCGGACTGCTCGCCGCCGACATTGAAACCCTTGGCGCGCATGTGCTCGAGCACGTAGCGGTCGCCCACGGCCGTGCGCGCCATCGCGAGGCCGCGCGCCGCGAGGAAGCGCTCGAGGCCCAGGTTCGACATCACCGTGGTGACGATGCCGCCGCCCTTCAGGCGCTTCTGGTTCTGCCAGGAGGCGGCAATGAGCGCCATCAGCTGGTCGCCGTCGATGACCTCGCCCTTCTCGTCGACCATGACCACGCGGTCGGCGTCGCCGTCGAGCGCGATGCCGAGGTCGCAGCCATGCGTGACGGTCTGCTCGCGCAGGAGCTGGGGCGCGGTGGCGCCGCAATCCTTGTTGATGTTGAGGCCGTTGGGCGACACGCCGAGCGGGACCACCTCGGCGCCGAGCTCGAACAGCACCGTCGGCGCCACCTTGTAGGCGGCGCCGTTCGCGCAATCGATCGCGATCTTGAGCCCGTCGAGGCGGACGCCGTTGGGAAACGAGCGCTTGACCGATTCGATGTAGCGCCCGGGCGCGTCCTCGAGCCGCTGCGCGCGGCCGAGCTTCGGCGACGGCGCGCGCTCGGGTACGCCGTTCTCCATGCGCCGCTCGATCTCGATCTCGATCTCGTCCGAGAGCTTGTAGCCGTCAGGGCCGAACAGCTTGATGCCGTTGTCCTCGAACGGGTTGTGCGAGGCGGAGATGACGACGCCGAGATCGCAGCGCATCGCGCGCGTCAGCATCGCGAGCGCCGGGGTCGGCATCGGCCCGACGAGGAACACGTCCATGCCCATCGAAATGAAGCCGGCGGTGAGCGCGGGCTCGATGAGATAGCCCGAGAGCCGCGTATCCTTGCCGATGACGACGCGGTGGCGATGGTCGCCGCGGCGGAAATAGGCGGCGGCGGCTTCGGCCAGGCGCAGCGCCGTCTCCGCGGTCATCGGCTCCTGATTGGCGATGCCGCGAACGCCGTCCGTGCCGAAAAGCTTGCGCGACATGATCCTCGAACCCCCAGGATTGCGCCCCCGCCATAATCCTTTGTACGCAGCGGCGCAAGCAGGCGTGGCGGCCGGCGGGGCGATTTCGCTGGTCATGGTGAACGGCTAGGTTGGCGCAACCGGAGGTCCCGAGTGACCGAAATCCAGCGCCGCTACGCCGTCCTCGACGGCATCCGTCTCTCCTACCTCGAGGCCGGGGAAGGCCCGCTCGCGCTGCTCGTCCATGGCTGGCCCGAGACCGCGCATTCCTGGCGCAACCAGATCCCGGCGCTGACGGCGGCGGGATTCCGCGTCGTAGCACCCGACATGCGCGGCTATGGCGAAAGCGACGCGCCGGCGGCGATCGAGGACTACACGATCCTCAACCTCGTCGGCGACATGCTCGGGCTCCTCGATCATCTCGGTGCAGACGAGGCCGTCATCGTCGGCCACGATTGGGGCGCCCCGGTCGCGTGGCACGCGGCGCTGCTGCGCCCCGACCGGTTCCGCGCGGTCGTGGGCCTGAGCGTCGTGCACACGTTGAGGCCCGCGCATGCGCCGCTCGAGACGCTACGCAAGCTCGGCTATCACGGCTTCTACTGGCTCTATTTCCAAGAGCCCGGCGTGGCCGAAGCCGAGCTCGAGCGCGACGTGACGCGCTCGCTGCGGCTCATCTATCACGCGGCCTCCGGCGACGTTCCGGCCGATTGGCATTGGCGCGCGGTGGTGCCCGAGCATGTCGCCGACGAGGTTGAGGATCGTGTAGTCCTCGATCGCCGCCGGC
>SBBV01000213.1 GCA_005240015.1 Candidatus Odyssella thessalonicensis
GCGGGCCTCCGTCCTGGGCGCGCAGCTCTTCCAACCGGCCGCGCTCGGTCTCGTAGAGGTCGGCGAGCAGTGCCAGCTGGGCCTTCTGCTCGTCGGGCGGCAGCAGGTGGAGGAACCGGAACTTCAGCGCGATGACGAGGCGGTTCGTGTCGTTGACCGGCGCGCGCACGTTGGCGCGCAGCAGCGCAAGCAGCTCCGCGCGGCCCTTCTCGGTGATGGCGAGCTCGGCGTCGGTCGGGCTTCCGGCCGCGGAGCCGTTGCCGTCGGCGGCGGCGAGGCCCTCGAAGCGCAGCAGCTCGAGCGAAGGCGCCAGCATGTCGAGCGACGGGCCGAGGACGAGGCCGATGAAGCGGCGGAGCTCCTGCGCCAACTCGGCATAGCGGCGCGGGCGGTCGGCGATGAGGCCGAGCGCCAGCACGCGGATCGCCTCGGTCGGGATGAGCGTCTTGTCGCGGAACATGCCGCGATCCTCTAGGCAGCCTTCTTGAGCGTCAAGCCCAGGTCGCGCCAGACGCGATAGAGCGCCGCCACCAGCCGGTCCATGTCGGTGTCGGAATGGAACGGCGTCGGCGTGAAGCGCAGGCGCTCCTGGCCGCGCGGCACGGTCGGGTAGTTGATCGGCTGAACGTAGATCGCATGGTCCTCGAGCAGGCGGTCGCTCGCCGCCTTGCAGAGGCGGGCGTCGCCGACCCGCACCGGCACGATGTGGCTGTCGCTCGGCATCACGGGCAGGCCGGCGACGCGGAAGAGATGCTTCAGGCGCGCCGCGCGCTCCTGATGGCGCTCGCGCTCAACGTTGCTCGCTTTCAAATGGCGCACGCTGGCCAGCGCACCGGCGGCGACGGCGGGCGGCAGCGCGGTGGTGAAGATGAAGGCCGAGCCGTAGCTCCGGACCGCGTCGACGAGGGCATTGGAGCCGGTGATGTAGCCGCCCATCACGCCGAAGGCCTTGGCGAGCGTGCCCTCGATGATCGTGCAGCGGTGTGCCACGCCGTCGCGCTCGGAAACGCCGCCGCCGCGGGCCCCGTAGAGCCCGACCGCGTGCACCTCGTCGAGGTAGGTCATGGCGCCGTACTTCTCGGCCGCGTCGCAGAGCTTGGCGATCGGCGCGATGTCGCCGTCCATCGAATAGACCGATTCGAACGCGACGACCTTCGGGCGCTTGGGATCGAGGCCTTTCAGGATCTCCTCGAGATGCGCCGCGTCGTTGTGGCGGAAGATGCGCTTCTCGCACTTGGCCGAGCGCATGCCGTGGATCATCGAGGCGTGGTTGAGCTCGTCCGAGATCACGACGCAGTCGGGCAGCAGCGTCAGCAGCACCGAGAGCGCGGCCTCGTTCGAGTTGTAGCCCGAGGTGAAGAGGAGGCCGGCTTCCTTGCCGTGGAGATCGGCAAGCTCGCGCTCGAGCAGCACGTGGTAGTGGTTGGTGCCCGAGATGTTGCGCGTGCCGCCGGCGCCCGCGCCGCACTTGTCGATGGCCTCGTGCATGGCGCCGATCACGGCGGGGTGCTGGCCCATGCCGAGATAGTCGTTGGAGCACCACACGGTGACTTCGCGCATGCCCTTGGGCCCGTGCCAATGGGCCTTGGGGAAGCGGCCGGCGATGCGCTCCAGATCGGCGAAGACCCGGTAGCGGCCCTCGGCCTTGAGCGCCCCGACGCGCTCGGCGAAGAAGGCTTCGTAGTCCATGCGGGCGCGTTCCTCCCACCCCTGGGTGAACCCGTGATGCCGGAACATTATTCCGCCGGCCGCGGCAGGCAACAGAGGCCGATTTGTCGCTACGGATTCGCCCTAATTCACGAGGCCCGAGCGGAAGCTCGGATAGGCCGGAGTCCAGCCCAAACTCTTCAATTTTGCGTTAGAGACGCGGAACGACGGGATCATGAGCGGCCCGCCCGCGGAGGGCGGCGCGGTGCCCTCCAACGCCGCCACATATTCGAGGAGATCGCGGTAGGTGGCGGGCTGATCGTCGGCCGCGATGTAGACGTGGCCCGGCTGCCCGCGCTCGACGACGAGGGCCATCGCCGCCGCCATGTCGGCGACGTGAATCAGCGAGAGGAAGCCGTTGCCGTCGGCCGGCATGGTGAGCACGCCGCCGCGCGCCTGGCTCTTCCAGGCCTCGGCGCGGCCGGTGCCGGGCCCATAGAAGAGCCCGCCGCGCACGATGCACCAATCGAGGCCCGACTGGCCGACGAGCTGCTCCATCTCGAGCGCCGAGCGCACGCGGTCGTAGACGCCGATCGGGTCGTCCTCGGTCTGCGGGCGCGCGTCGCTGACGATGTGCAGCATCGCGACGCTCTGCTGCACGTAGCGGCGCACGCGCTCGGCGCGGCAGGCGGCGATGAGGTTGGCCGTGCCCTCACGGCGGATGCGGTCGTTCACCGCCCAATCGCCCTTGCCGGCCGCGGTCGGGATCGAGGTGGCGGCGTGGATCGCGGCATCGCAATTGACGACCGCGGCGCGCAGGCTCACCGGATCGAAGATGTCCGCCGGCACCGCCTCGGCGCCGAGGCGCTTCAGGCGCTCGAGATCGGCCTCGGTGCGCGCCGCGGCGCAGACGGCATGGCCGCGCTCGATCAAGCGCGGCACCAGGTGCCGGCCGAGCACGCCCGTGGCGCCGATCACCGCGATGCGCATGCTACCGCACGATCACGCCGGGGTTCATGACGCCGGCCGGGTCGAGCACGGATTTGGCCGCGGCCAGCGCCGCGCCGAACAGCTTCGGGCGCTGGCGCTCGTACCACTTCATGTGGTCGCGACCGACCGCGTGGTGATGCGTGATCGTGCCGCCGTTCGCGATCACTGCGTCCGACGCCGCCTTCTTGATCTGCCACCACTGCTTGATCAGCGCCTTCCGTTCGCCCTTGGCGTGGAAGCTGTAATAGGGCGCCGGGCCGTCGGGATAGACATGCGTGAAACGGCAGGTGACGAGGCCGCGCCAGCCGGTGGCCGCTTCGATTGCGCTCTCGGTCGCGGCCATGATCGCCGCGTGGAAGGCCGGGAAGCGGTCCCACGTGATCGCGGTCTCGAAGGTGTCATTGATGACCGCCCAGGGCGTGATCACCTCGCGGAAATAGGGCATGCGGATGAACGCGTTGCGCCAGGCGCTGACCGCCTCGGCGGAAACGCTCGCATCGACGGTGCCGCCATGATCTCGCACGATCTCGAGCGCGCGCGCCATCTTGGGCGCCACATCGTAATGCGCGCTCTCGAACGCGAGCACCAGCAGATGCGCCGAGCCGTCGTTGACGCCGTTGGCGCGGCACTCGTTGGCATCGACGAGGCGGCAGTTCGAGGGATTGAGCCCCGACTGCGCGAGCGCGCGCACCGCCTCCGCCGCGTTCAAGAAATCGGCGAACGCGACGGGTGCTCCGGCGCGGAAGCGCGGCTTGTCCTGGAGCCGCATCCATGCCTCGGTGATCACGCCGAGCGCGCCCTCGGATCCGATCGCGAGCCGGTCGGGGCTCGGCCCCGCGCCCGAGCCGGGCAGGCGGCGGCTTTCCATGACGCCCGACGGCGTCACCATGCGCACCGATTCGACGAAATCGTCGATATGCGTGTAGAGCGTGGCGAAGTGGCCGCCCGAGCGCGTCGCGATCATGCCGCCGAGCGTCGCCATCTGGAAGCTCTGCGGGAAGTGGCGCAGCGTGAGCCCGGCCTTGCCGAGCGCCTCCTCCATCGCCGGCGTGCGGATGCCGCCCTGGATGCGCGCCGCGCGCGAGGTCTTGTCGATCTCGACGACCTTGTCGAGCGCCGTGGTCGAAAGCGTGATGGCGGCCTTGTACTTGCTGTCGACCGCGGGCTCGACGCCGCCCACGACCGAGCTGCCGCCGCCGAACGGGATCAGCGCGGCCTTGGCCGCGGCCGCCCAGTCCATCACCGCCGCCACCTGCTTTTCGCTGCGCGGAAACGCGACGACGTCGGGCACGTGCGGGATCTTGCGGTCGAACACGCGCACCGCATCCGGAAACGACTTGCCGAGCGCATGGGCGAGGCGCGTGTGCGGATCGGCGGCGCAGATCGCGGCAAGGCTCTTGGGCGGCTTCACGCGCGGCTTGCCGAGCGCATAGTCCTCGACGCGCGGCACGTCCTCGGGGAACGCCTCGAGCGCGAACATCTCGCCGTAGAAGCGCTTGATCGCCGCGCGCTCGGCCTCGGTCGCCCCCTCGCCGTCGTAGCCCCAGCCCCAGAACTTCAGCCGCTTCCCGGCCATGGTAGTCCCCTCGCTTTCGCCCGCGCACTATCGCGGAGGAAAGGAAATAAGGGAACAGGAGCCGAGGAGAAGAAAAAAGGATTCACCACCAAGACACCAAGGCACCACGAAACAAGGGGATTGCGCGCCAAGAGGCGCGCGAAAGTGAGAGGCTGCTTCTTGCGCCGCCCGCGCGGCGCAATCACCCCTCTTGGTGTCTTGGTGCCTTGGTGGTGAATCCTTGTTCTCCCCGACTCCTGTTCCCTTGCGTCAGGCCGCCGCGGGGAGGCCGACCGGCATGGCGACGCCGATCTGCTCCAGGAGCGTGCCGAGGTTCCAGTAGAAGCGCTCGCCGGAGAGGAGGCCGTCCTTGAACGAGACGAAGATCGTCATCGGCACGTCGACGGGCCGGCCCGTGGGGGCGGTGCCGAGGAACGGCCCGACGTGGCGGCCCTTGAAGTTGGTCTCGACGATGAGGAGATCGGGCGCGGGCGCGTAGCGCTCGGAGGTGTGCGGCGCGATGCCGAACGCGTCCCACCACATCCGGTAATAGGCGCGGGCCCCCTCGCGCCCATGCCAGACGCGGCCGAAGGCGCGGTCGTCGAAGACGCAGTCGGGCGTGAGCGTCGCCAGCGTCTCCTCCATGCGGTGCTCGGTCTCGGCCCTGACGTGGCGCAGTACGATGTCACGGTTCTCGGGGCTCAGCATGGGTGCTCTCCGTTCGCTTGCATAATATCAGGACACTGATATAATATCAGCATCCTGATATGAGACGCAAGCGCCGCCCTGTTGTGACGGATGTTGCGCCGCCCGGCGAAGGCAAGCGCGGCACCGGCGGCCATATCGGCTACCTCTTGCGCCAGGCGCAGGGCGCCTTCC
>SBBV01000351.1 GCA_005240015.1 Candidatus Odyssella thessalonicensis
CACCGCCATCGCGCCGCCTACTCCACCGCATCGGCGCTACGCGAACTGGCGTACCGTCTCGATGAAGCGGACCACCGAGATCGGCTTGGCGATATAGGCCTCGCAGCCGCCTTCGCGGATCTTCTCCTCGTCGCCCTTCATGGCGAAGGCGGTGACCGCGATGATCGGGATGCTCTTCAGCGTCTCGTCTTCCTTGATCCATTTGGCCACTTCCAGGCCCGACACTTCCGGGAGCTGGATGTCCATCAGGATCAGGTCGGGGCGCTCGTCACGCGCCACCTTGAGCGCTTCGACGCCGTCGCGCGACTCGATCGTCTGGTAGCCGTGCGCCTCGAGCAGGTCGCGGAAGAGCTTCATGTTGAGCTCATTGTCCTCGACGATCAGCACTTTCTTCGGCATCTCTGCGAACCTCTGTTATGCGGGGCGGTTCCCGAAGGCTGCACCGGGACCTGAAGCGTGGTAGCGTGCCGCGCACGAGCAACCGTCGAGTCAGGCAGGCGGTCTTGCCCCTGTTCCGCCGTCGAAGTTGGCGAAGTCTATGCCGGGGTTACTTAAGAATTCGTTAGCCGGGCAACCCGTGCGACTTCCGGCGCAGGGAGGCAAGTGCCTGTCGTGCCTCGATTTTCGGGCCACGCAGCGGTGCCGCGACGAGCTCTTACGGTTAAGAGAGGCGCGGAATGCACGCGGCGACGGGCCGGCGGCTCGCGGCAGATGAGCGCACTCTGCCGCGATTGTCTGGCGCTCGCCGACGGCGAGGCGCGGCGCTGCCCCAACTGCGGCAGCCCGCGGCGCATCGCCCATCCTGAGCTCGGCGCGCTCGGGATCGCGCATATCGATTGCGACGCGTTCTACGCCTCGGTCGAGAAGCGCGACGCGCCGGAGCTGCGCGACAAGCCGGTGATCGTGGGCGGCGGCAAGCGCGGCGTCGTCTCGGCCGCCTGCTACGTGGCGCGCCGCTACGGCGTGCGCTCGGCCATGCCGATGTTCCGGGCGCTGAAGCTGTGCCCCGACGCCGTCGTCGTGCGCCCCAATATGAAGAAATACGGCGAGGTCGGCGCCGAGGTGCGCGAGCTCATGCTTTCGGTGACGCCCTCGGTCGAGCCGATCTCGATAGACGAGGCGTTCCTCGATCTCCGCGGCACCGAGCGCCTCCACAAGGCGCCGCCCGCGGTGACGCTGGCGCGGCTCGCGCTGCGCATCGAGCGCGAGATCGGCGTCACTGCCTCGATCGGGCTCTCCTACTGCAAGTTCCTGGCGAAGGTCGCCTCCGATCTCGACAAGCCGCGCGGCTTCGCCGTGATCGGCCGCGCCGAGGCCAAGACCTTCCTCGCCGGTCAGCCGGTGCGCCTCATCTGGGGCGTCGGCGGCAAGTTCGCCGAGTGCTTGAAGGCCGACGGCATCACCCACATTGCGCAGCTCCAGGCGCTCGACGAGCGCACGCTCGTGGCGCGCTACGGCGTGATGGGCTCGCGCCTCTATCACTTCGCGCGCGGCGAGGACGAGCGCTCGGTCGAGCCCGAGCACGAGGCCAAGAGCATCTCGGCCGAGACCACGTTCGACAGCGACCTCGCCGATTTCGCGTCGCTGCGCCGCGAGCTGTGGCCGCTCTGCGAGAAGGTGTCGGCGCGCATGAAGGCCGCCGGCCTCGAGGGCCGCGGCGTCACGCTGAAGCTCAAGACCGCGCGCTTCAAGCTGATGACGCGGGCCGCGCAGCTCGACCACCCGACCCAGCTCGCCGAGACGATGTTCCGCGCCGCCGAGCCGCTGTTGAAGAAAGAAGCGCACGGCACGCCCTACCGCCTGATCGGCATCGGCCTCTCGCATCTGAGCGCCGCCGCCGGCGATCAGCCCGATCTGTTCGAGCCCTTGGGCAACAAGCGCGCTCGCGTCGAGCGCGCGATGGACGCCGTGCGCGCGAAGCTCGGCCGCGGCGCGATCGAGAAGGGGCGCGGAATCAAGAGTTGAAGCCCCGAGCGGCGTTCAGTTCTTGCACTCGGGCTTCGGCAGCTTCTCGATCGAAAGCGCGGTGCCGGCGAGCTCGAGCCCCTGGATCGAGAGTGTGATCGAGGTGGCGACGCCGTCCTCGGTCATGAACACTTCGCTGGTCTGCGTGGTTGCGCCGGGCTGGCCGCCGATTTCGCGGTACTCCTCCCTGATCTTCCAGCCTGGCCTGTCGGCGAACGCACCCAGGCCCTTCTCCTTCCCGGACTTGCCGGCACCAAGAACGGTGACGCGCGTCGTCGTGATGCGCATCTGGTCGAGGCCGTAGAAGACGCGGCTCTCGAGCTCCTTCTTTCCGGCCGCGGCCGCCCGGAGCGTGCGCAGCATGTGCGTGCCGGGCAGAACCGTGCCGGCCTCGAGCTTCAGATCCTCGGCGGCGGCGCCCTTGATCGTGGCCTCGCCCGGCCCGTCGCGCGATTGCAGCACGGCCTGACCCTCGCGCCGCTCGGTCTCGCGGCCGTTCTCCACGGTGGATGCGCTGAAGCGGTAGACCTTGCCGTCGCGCGTCTCGGTGGATTTCTGCTCGAGCGTCATCGCCATGGTCTGCCCGCCGCTGCTGGCCCGGATCTCCATGGTCAAGGTGGTAGCGAGCGCCGTGCAGCTGAGGCGCGCCTCGACGACCATCCGGCCGCTCATCGTCACCGCGCCGTTGGTCTGCTCGCCGCGCTGGCGCAGCACGTAGACGGCGCGCGCGGGCTGGAGCTTGTCCCAAAGCTTCTCGTATTCGTCCTGCGCCGCGGCCGGCAGTGCGGCCGCGGCCAGCAGCAATAGCGACAGACCGATTCTCAGCATGCAGGCTTTCTCCCTCGCTTCCCTTCTTTCAGGGAGGAAAGCACGTCAACGGCACGTCGGCTTCGGCAGCGTCTCGATCTTCTCGATCTTGGCTTCGAGGCTGAAGTCCGAATATTCGAGGATCATCGCCGTCGTGACCCCGGCCTCGTTCACCGTCATGTCGACCTTGTAGTTGGGCCGCTCCTTGTCCTCCTGCGGCGGGTCGAAGAAGGTGAGCTTGAGGCGAAAGCCCGGATGCGCGAACAGCGCCGCGGGCTGAATCGTGGCCGCGGGCACCGGATTGACGATCACGGCGTGCACGCCGTTGACCTTGCCCTCGCTCGAGCCGTCGAACATGTGGCGCCAGACGATCTTCTCGCCGGCGCGCCCGGCGGCGACCAGCTCGAGGATGTGCCAGGTGGGAAAGCTGGTGCCGGCGGGGAACTTGATCTCCTTGCGCGGGCCCTTGCCCTCGAGCACGGCCTTGCCGGGACCGCCGATGTGCTCGAGCTCGGCGCGGCCGGTGCGGAACTCGGTCTCCTGCCCGTCGCTCTTGGTGCGCGTCTCGAAGCCGAAGGTGAGGCCGTCCTTCGCTTCCCAGCTCGTGTAGTCGGTGCGGATCGTGCGCTCCTTGGCGTCATGGCGCACGACGTTCAAGAGGAAGGTGTGCTTGGTGAGCCAGCGCCCGCACTCTTCGGTGAGTTCGTATGCGATGGCGCCGCCGGCGTCGGCCACGCCGCCCGTCGGTGCGAGCGTCTTGGCCTTCAGGCTGTAGACCGCGCGGTGCGGCTGCACCTTGGCGATGAGCTCCGGGGCCACGGTGATTTCGGCCGCAGCGGGAGACACGGCCAGGGCCAGCACGGCCAGAGCGATCGAGTATTTGCGCATCAAGGTTCTCGTTGGTCGCAAAGGACGAATTTGCCGATCCAGCGGGGCGGAAACAAGGCGGCCGCCCGGCGCCGGCAAGGCCGGTCATATGAAAAACGGACCAGCGGCGTCATCGTTGCCGCTTATGCTCGAGGGCGGCGCAGATTCGGCGTAGCCCGCAGTTTCAGCCCCGCTCCGAGGTGCCCGCCCCATTCTTGGGGCGGGCCTC
>SBBV01000002.1 GCA_005240015.1 Candidatus Odyssella thessalonicensis
ATGGGCTCTCGGCCCAACGACTGGAGCCGGATGAATCGAGAGATTCACGTCCGGTTCTGGGAGAGCGCGAGGGGGTAGCTCCCTCGCGCCACTCACCTGCGTTAGGTCAGAACCGAACAAACCTCGCCATGCAAGGAGCCCAACCCATGTCCATCCTGAAGACGCTCGCCGCCGCCGCGGCGCTTGCCACCGGTCTCGCCGGCGCCGCTCAGGCCGCGCCCGCGTTCAACGCCGCCGTCGGCAATGAAACCACCGCTTCCGACAGCTCCGTGACGCCGGTGCATCACCACGGCTGCTATCCGGTGTATCGCTGGGTCTACACCTATTACGGCTGGCAGCAGGTCTATGCCGGCCAGCGCTGCCCGGCCTACGGCTACTACGGCCATCCCTATGGCGGTCCGCACGGCACGCTGCGCATCCGCACGCCGGGCTTCCGCCTCGGCATCGGCTTCTAGGCCGAACGCAGCCGCCTGAGTTTCCCTAATGCGGCGGCCGCACCCGAAAGGGTTCGGCCGCCGCACGCGTTTCAGCAAGCTGAACCGGCGATGAATGGCACGGTCAGCCGAAGTTCACTTGTGCTGCGCTAAGCGCATTTTCGTCACGAATCGCTTTCGTGATCCCGCAAGAAGGAAGGAGTTCGCTCATGACAAGATTGCGTAGTCTCGCCGTTGCCGGGGCGCTCGCAGCGGCCCTGGTCACGGCGGGAGCGGCCGAGGCGGCGCCGGCCAATGCCGGCAACGTCGAGCCGCCGGCCGCCACCGAAGGCGAGGCGGCAACGCCCGTTTATCACTGGCGCCGGCACTGCTGGCCGGTGCGGCGCTGGGTGTGGACGCATTGGGGCTGGCGCTATCGCTACGTCGGCCACCGCTGCCACCGCCACCATTATTACCGGCCCTATTACCGACCCTACTATTATCACCCGCACTATCATTACTACTGATCGAGCGCGCTCGGGCGCGCCGTTGGGGCGGCGAGCCGGGCGGGGCAGGGGTTTCGAGCGGCCGAGGCAACGCTTCGGCCGCTTCGTTTTTTGGGCACGGCGAAAGCGAAGCACGCTGCGGTGGTGACCGCCATCACAACAGATTGCGTCAATGACGCGCGGATGAACGAAGCTCTCAGCCTCGGTTCACGGCGCTGCGCGTATAAGCGTGCGCATCACGGCGCGACCAACCCAACCCACCCACCGTGAACCCGCATGGAGCCTATGATGAAGACCCTTCGTAATCTCGCCCTCGCCGGCACGTTCGCCGTCGCCGCGCTTTCGAGCGGTGCCGCCAATGCGGCGCCCGTGCCCGCGGTCGAGCTCGGCGTCCCGGCCGCGACCGAGAGCGCCGTGACCCCGGCGTTCCACTTCGGCGGCCATCACCACGGCCGCCGCCTCTGCCACGTGCCGTTCTTCAAGCTCGTCCAGTGGTATGGCTATTGGCAGGCGCGCATGATCAAGCGCCGCTGCTACTACTACGGCTATTACGGCTATTACGGCTACATCGGCTTCTAATCGTCGCCGAACGCCTGCGCGGAGCGGCCCGAAGCGATGCTTCGGGCCGTTCTCGTTTTTCGCGGGCGTGCCCTCGCCTCCCATTCGCTGCATTCGCAGCGAATGGGCCAAAGGGAGAGGGAAAGATTTGTGCCGCCATCCTCCTTTTCTCTTCCGCTTGCGGGAGAGAAGGGGCCCATTCGCCGCATCGCGCCGAATGGGAAGTGAGGGCCCGCGGATGCGATGCTCAGCCGCGCTATGTCGCCAACTCCCCAAGCGCCTTGAACAGGTCCTCGGGCTGATAGGGCTTGTCGAGGTGGCGGACGTCGGGGTCGCGCCGCGATGCGTCGCCGGCCTTGTCGCGGTCGTAGCCGGTCAGGAACACGACCTTCAAGCCGGGCCGGCGGCGGCGCGCTTCGGCCGCGAGCGCGTGTCCGTTCATCCCTGGCAGGCCGATATCGGTCACCATCAGCGTGATGTCGGGCTGCGCCGCGAGCAGTGCCAGCGCGCGCTCGGCGTCCGCCGCTGCGCGCACCGCGTAGCCGGCGCTCTCGAGCAGGTCCACGGTCGCCATTCGCACCAGCGCCTCGTCCTCGACATAGAGCACGGCCGGCTTGGCCCGCGCACCGGCGGCAGGCGCAGCCGCCGCAGACGCCGGCGCGTCGCTCGCCGACGGGGGATCGACCGCGGGCAGCACGAGGCGCACGGTCGTCCCCTGGCCCGGCGCGCTCTCGATCGCGGCGTCGCCGCCCATCTGCCGCATCGCGCTGTAGACCATGCTCAAGCCGAGCCCGGTGCCCTTGCCGAGTTCCTTGGTGGTGAAGAACGGCTCGAACGCGCGCGCCTGCACCTCGGGCGGCATGCCGATGCCGGTGTCGCTGACCGCGATGGCGATGCGCCGCGGCCCGAGGCGTCCGGCTTCGGGGCGCAGATTGGCGGTGGCGATGTGCAGCGTCCCGCCGTCCGGCATCGCGTCGCGCGCATTGACGGCGAGGTTCAGGATCGCGGTCTGCAGCTGGGTCGGGTCGATCCGCGCCCAGCCGAGATTGGGCGCGAGATCGGTCACGACCGCGATGTTCTCGCTGGCGCTGCGCGCGAACATGGTGGCCGTGGCGCGCACGATCTCGTTGACATCGTGCGGCTCGGCCTCGACCGGCTGCTTCCGCGCGAAGACGAGCAGCTGCTGCACCAGCGCAGCGCCGTTGCGCGCCGCCTGCAGCGCGCGCTCGATGCGCTCCGGCTGCTTGGCGCCGCCGTCTCCTTTGCGCAACAGCTCGAGCGAGTTGGCGATGGCGGTGAGGATGTTGTTGAAGTCGTGCGCGATGCCGCCGGTCAGCTGGCCGAGCGCTTCCATCTTCTGCGACTGGTGCAAGGCCTGCTGTGCGTCGGCGAGCGCCGCCTCGGCGCGGCGGCGGTCGGTGACGTCCTGCGAGACGCCCATGAGGCGCACGGTTTTGCCGTGCTCGTCGGCGATCGCCTTGCCGGTGCCCTGAAGATGACGGATCTCGCCGTCGGGGCGCACGATGCGGCAGTCGATGCGGAAATCCCCGCCGGCGCGAACGGCCTCGTCGACGACGGCGCGCACCGCGGCGCGGTCGTCGGGATGCACGCGGCCGATGAAGTCTTCGAAGGTGCCTTTGAAGTCGCTCGGCCGGATGCCGAAGATCTCGAGCAGCGTGTCGGACCAGGTCACACGGTTCGCCGCCACATCGCGCACCCAGCTGCCGAGCCCGGCCAGGCGCTGCGCCTCGACGAGATGCACGCTCTGTTGCCGCAGTTCGGCCTCGGTGCGTGCGCGCTCGGCGAGCGCCGCCTCCAGCGCCGCCGTGCGCTCGCGCACCACGGCCTCGGAGGCGGTGCGGTCGCGGCGCAGGTGCGCCTCGATCAGGCGCCGCCGCTCCGCGTCGGCGCTCAGCGCCAGGCTCGGCACCGTGACGCTGATCATGAACGCGAGCAGCAGCAGGAACGAGTCGTTGAGCGTCATCCGCGCGAAGGGCCCGCCGTCGAGCAGCGTTCCGGTGATGGCGGCGGCCGAAAGCAGCAGCGCCACTGTCGCCGTGTCGCGCGGACCCCGGCGCAGCGCGGCCCAGAGCAGCGGCAGCACCGCCAGAAAGGCGAGCGCCCCGCGGTCGGCGGGGCTATCGATCAGCGGGCTGAACGCGATGGCCCCGACGGCGAGCGCCGCGGCATAGGCGAGGCCGCTGGCGCCGAGCTCGACGCGCGTGAACGCGCGGGGGCCGGCTTGCGCCCACAGCACGACGGCGGGGGTGACCACGAGCGCGCCTGCGACATCGCCGAGCCACCAGGTCTGCCAGATCGAGGCGAAGGCGCGCCAATCGGCGAAGCCGGCGAGGCTCAGGCTCACGACGCCGATCGTGGCGCTCACCATCGTGCCGGGGCCAAGGCTCAGCAGCGCGAACTTGCCGACGCGGAGCGGCGTCGCGAACGCATCGCGGCCGCCGGCCCAGCGGGTCAAGAGCCATGCGGTGATCAGCGCTTCGAGCGTGTTGCCGGCGGCGATGGCGGCCGAGGTGTAGAGGGAGCCGGCGGTGAGCGCATTGGCCACGAACGCGGCGGCGAAGATCGCGGGCCACAGGCGATAGCCCCAGAGCAGCAGCGCCGCCAGTGCGAAGCCGGTCGGCGGCCAGATCGGGCTGGCGGAAGGGTGGATCGAGGCGAGCGCGAGCCCGGCCTTGGCCAGCGCGAAATAGGCGACGCCGACGCCGGCCAGGCGCAGGGCGAATTGCAGCGGCCCCACGGCGCCTCCCGCCGGATGGGCGGCATGCAATGCGTCGGATCGGCCGGCATCGGCGAGCGGTGTTTCAAGCAACGTGCGCTCGCCGCCCGATTGTGGCTCCAAGGGCCCCACCGTCTCTGGTGACGGGAACGAGAATACAGGCGAAGCGCGGGATTATGAACTGTCGCTGTCGCCGCGGCGGCGGCTGAAGCGGGCGTGAACCGGCGCCTCAGCCTCGGTTCAGGGCGCATCGTGTAGAACTGCGGCGGAGACGGTCGGAAGGGTCAACCCAAGCCAAGGAACGTGCCTCATGCTCTCCGCCGTCCGTGCCTCCCTCGCCGCTGCCGCCATTGCCGTGATCGGCCTTGCCGGCGCCGCCTCCGCCGACGCCAAGCCGGCGCCGGTCGGGCCCACCAAGCTGATCCTGAAGCTCTGCAAGCCGCACTTCGAGTCGAAGACGCAGTATCTCGGCATCAAGAAGATCGGCTTCAAATACTATCGCGTCTATCGCATCACGGTCTTCTACGTGAACAAGTTCTGCAAGAAGACGCTCGTCCGCGTGCATTACCGCTACGTGCCGCTGCCCTGGTTCTTCAAGAAGGCGCCGGCGGGCGTCTGATCGGCCCCGCAACGACGAAGGGTCCGGCTTCCAGCCGGGCCCTTCGCGTTGGCGATCGCCGGGCCGCCGCGAACGCGCGTGCCGATGGCGCGCCAGCGACGAAGCGGCTGCGAAGAATGCCTCTCACCTACGCACAACAAAGCCGCGCATCTGCCACGAGGCACGGACGAACTCCATTGGCCGCTCCCTTGCGAATTCTGTCGTCATGTGACCGGGCGCACTGACCGGATGAGGCGCCGGCCATACCATCGGCATCGGACGATCGTCGCGGGTCATGAAACGAGCAGAGGCTGAACGACCATGAATGCGTTCCGTAAAGTCATCACCGCGATCGCGCTTGTCGCAGCCGCTGGTACAGCCAGCGGCTCTGCCGTCGCCAAACCAAAGTGCAAATTCGGCAACCCAGGCGTCAAGGTCACCTACAGGTGGATCCACAATGCGAGTGGCGAGAGAGTCGGATGCGAGAGAACCGCTGTCAGAGTGGATGACAACTGCGACAGGATCACAACTACCGAACGCGTACGGATGAGCGCTTGCCGCAATTTCCTGTGAGCTCGCGCCGCGGAGTCTTTGCAGCCACGCGGTTAACCCATGGTTCAGGCGCGGCATGAAGCGGCATCGAGCCCCGATAGCGTCGGCAACATTCGTCCGGCTGAAGCTTCGCTGAATGCGGGCATCACGCCCGGTTCATGCACCTCGGCTATGGTTCGCACCGGGTCCATCGGGTTCGGGTCGACAATTGAGGAAACTCGATCATGACGACAGTACCCCGTGTCATTCTCGCCGCCGCATTCATTGCCTTCAGCTTTGCCGGGCCCGCCGCCGCCTTGCCGAAATGCGAGCGCGGCCTCACTGCAAGTCACAAGCTGATCACCGCGCCGGGTGGGAAGCAGGCCTGTTACAAGCTCGTCTATGCGGTGGATGAGAACTGCAAGCGGACCTTTCTCGGTTCAGTGCGCGTGCCCCGCGAAAATTGCGGGGCATGAGCGAATCCGCGCTGCTTCTCCGTTGCCCAACGAAAGGCCCGGTTCACGGCCGGGCCTTTCGCGCGTCCGTCTCGCGCATGAGCACCGGCCCGAGTGACACCTGGCACAGACCCGCCGCCAGTACTGAGATAGTTTGGGCCTGGGATGGATCGTCGCGGCTTTCGAAGCAGCAGAGGTAACTACGACCATGAAGGCCCCACGCAAAGTCATCGCCGCCATCGCGATTGCCGCCGTCGGTTTCGGTGCGCTCGCCGCTCCTGCCGCCGCCCGACCCAAGTGCGGATTTGCGGCACTAGAAGATTGGAAGCGCACCAAGCGCAAGGGACCGAATGGAATAGTGATCGAAGCCTGCTTCAAGATCACCACGACGCCGGACGGCGACTGCAACTTCCGTCAAAGAAAAATCGAGCGGGTCCCCGTCAGCGAATGCGACGCACACGGTGCATAAGATAAGGCGGTGCGCGCCGCGCTCAACACAAGGCACGACCTCTGTCGAGGTTCTATGCCTGTCGGGGGCTGAGCGCGCGCCCTAACCTCCAGTCCTCCTGCGCGCTTACAGCCGCACGTACTCGTAATCCACCGCGAGGTTGTTGATGCCGCGGTCGGGCGGCGCGATCCAGCCGGCCATCTTGCCGGGGGCGACGACCTGCCGCATCAGGCCCTTCACGAAGGCGCGCTCCTCGGGCGAGGGGATCCACTCGTATTTCCGCGCCTCGAACTCGGCGGCCGCGATCGGCTGCCCTTCCGGCGTGAAGTGGTGGCCGGCGTAGACGCCGACCGTGCGGCGGAAGCGCTCGGACGGAAGCTTGATCTCGAAGTCGATGCCGGCCTTCCTGATCATGCGGTTCCAGCGCTGCACGCCGATGTCGCAATCCTTCACGTAGGCGCGGCGCGCCACGACGTTCATCGCGTTGCGTAGCGGGATGGCAACGTTCTTGATCGTGCCGTCCTCGAGCACCTCCTCGATCTCGTAGGTCGCATCCTTGGCGAGGTGATCCTGGTATTGCTCCTCGTCCGGCCGGCCCTTGAGCCCGTTCGCGAAATAGTTGGCGGCGTTGGTCGAGGTGTCGGAGCCGAACAGGTCCTGCGCTGACGAGAACCAGAAATTGATGTACTTCTGGATCAGCGGCAGATCGAGAGCGCCCGCGCGGCGCACCGCGGCGGGGTCGTCGCTCTTGATCTCCTGCATCACCTCGAGCGCGCGCTTGATCACGCGGCCCAAGCCGGTCTCGCCCACGAACATGTGGTGCGCCTCCTCGGTCAGCATGAAGCGGCAGGTGCGCGAGAGCGGATCGAAGCCCGATTCGGCCAGCATCTTGAGCTGATACTTGCCGTCGCGGTCGGTGAAGTAGGTGAAGCAGAAGAACGACATCCAGTCGTCGATCGGCTCGTTGAAGGTCGAGAGGATGCGCGGCTTGTTGCGGTCGCCCGAATGGCGCTCCAACAGCTCCTCGGCCTCCTCGCGCCCGTCGCGGCCGAAATAGGCGTGGAGCAGATAGACCATCGCCCAGAGGTGCCGGCCTTCCTCGACGTTCACCTGGAAGAGGTTGCGCAGGTCGTAGAGCGAGGGGCAGCTCTGCCCCAACAGGCGCTGCTGCTCGACCGAGGCGGGCTCGGTGTCGCCTTGCGTCACGATGAGGCGGCGGAGGTCCGAACGGAACTCGCCCGGCACCTGCTGCCACACCGGCTCGCCGAAATGATCGCCGAAGCCGATCTTCCGGTCCGGCACCTGGTCGGCCAAGAAGATGCCCCAGCGATAGTCCGGCATCTTGGTCATGCCGTAGGTGGCCCAGCCCTTCGCATCGACCGAGGTGGCGGTGCGCAGATACACGTCCTTCTGCTGATACCCCTCCGGGCCCATGCCCTTCCACCAATCGAGGAAGGCGGGCTGCCACTTCTCGAGCGCGCGCTGGAGCTGCTTGTCGTCGGAGAGGTGGACGTTGTTCGGAATCTTCTGCGTGTAGTCGATGGCCATGGCGTGTTTCCTAGCTTGAGGCCCGTGATCCCCGCGGGGCGGTCGCCCCAGTGCGTCTAGACTCGCTCCCAGTTGAAGCTCGGCTTCGTGCCGGTGCCGTAGAGCTTCAACGCGCCCTGCTCGCCGACGGCGTTGGGGCGGATGAAGATCCAGTTCTGCCAGGCGGTGAGGCGGCCGAAGACTTTCGTCTCCATCGTCTCCTCGCCGCCGAAGCGGAGCGAGGCTTCCATGCCGGTGAGCGCATCGGGCGAGAGGCTCGCGCGCTCCTCGATCGCGATGCGCACCTCGTCGTCCCAGTCGAGCTCGTCGGGCGTGAAGGTGACGAGGCCGATCTCGCGCACGGCCTTGGCGTCGAGCTTCTCGCCGATGCGGCCCTTGGCCTTGTCGAGCGCCAGCGCGTCGCCCTGGAAATGCGCTTCGATGCGCGAGAGTCCGTTGTTCATCTGGAACAGGCCGAAATTCGTTTCGTCGAGGACGATCTTGGGCGTGCCGGCTGCGTCCTCCGTGTCGTCGAGCATGTAGGAGCGGTCGGCGGCGAGCAGCAGCTCGACGAGCGGCCCCGCGAAGCACGAGCCGTTGTCCACGATCGCGAACAGGCTCCGCGACGAGACGTCGAGGCGCTGCAAGGTGCGGCGGAGGAAGTTCGTCGTCTCGCGCACGAACCAGTC
>SBBV01000433.1 GCA_005240015.1 Candidatus Odyssella thessalonicensis
AGCGCTCAGACCGTGTGCGAGCCCACATCCTCGGGCCCGGTGTTGCAGCAGCCGTCGCGGAAGAAGCCGGTGACCGGCCGGTCGCTGCATTCCTTCAAGGGCTCGCCCAACACGTTGCGCGATTCGCGCATCCTGCGCATTCCGGAAGCATCGGGCATGGCTGTCCTCGGTCGAGAGTCTTTGCGCTTACAACATAGTCCGGCGTGTGCCCGGTGGCGATGGGTGCACGCGGAGGGCGCGGAGACGCTTCCATCAAATCTCGATCTGCGTGCCGAGCTCGACCGTGCGGTTGGTGGGGATGCGGAAGAAGTCGGCGGCGCTGATCGCATTGCGCTGCAGGAAGATGAAGATCGACTCGCGCCAGCGCCCCAAGCCGGCCGCGGCGCGGGTGATGAACTTGTCGCGCCCGAAGAAGTAGGAGGTCGTCATCGGGTCGGTCGTGAAGCCCTCGCGCCCGTCGCACTGCTCGAGCACCGAGGGCACGTTGGGCGGCTGCATGAAGCCGTAGCGCGCGACGATGCGGTAGAAGCCCGCGCCGACCTTCTCGAACTCGACGCGTTCGGCGAGCGGGACCCAGGGCCGGTCCGTGGTCTCGACCGTGACGATCGCGATGCGCTCGTGCAGCACGTGATTGTGCTTCAAGTTGTGCAGCAGCGCGTGCGGCACGATGCCGGTGCGCTGCGAGAGGAACACCGCGGTGCCCGGCACGCGGCGCACGCCGTTGCCGTTGCCGTTGGCGCGAACGCCAGGGCGTTCGGCGGCCTTCTGCTTCTCGGCGATGCGCGCCACGAAGTCGGCGAGCGGGAATGCGTCGGCCTCGCTCCGCCGGTGCGCAATCTCGCGCTGGCTCACCCACACGGCGATGACCGTGAAGACCAGCCCGGCCATCATGATCGAGACCCAGCCGCCCTCGGGGATCTTGACCAGTGTGGAGAGGAAGAACGCAAGGTCGATGACGAGGAACGGCGCCACCAGCGCCGCCGCTGCGGGCCGCCTCCAGCCGAGCGCATGGCGCAGGAAGAAGTAGCCGAGCGCCGTCGTCACCAGCATCTCGCCGGTGACCGCGATGCCGTAGGCGCCGGCGAGGTTGCTCGAGGTGTGGAAGCCGAGCACGAGCGCCAACACGCCCAGGAACAAGAACGTGTTGATGTGCGGCATGTAGATCTGGCCCATCTCGCGCGTCGAGGTGTGGCGGATCGAGAGCCGCGGCAGGAAGCCGAGCAGCACCGCCTGGCGCGAGAGCGAGTAGGCGCCCGAGATCACCGCCTGCGAGGCGATCACGGTGGCGAGCGTCGCCAGCACGATCATGGGGTAGAGGCCCCAGGAGGGGACGAGCAGATAGAACGGGTTCTCGGTGGCCGCCGGCGCGCGCAGCAGAAGCGCGCCCTGGCCGAAATAGTTGAGCAGCAGCCCCGGCAGGGCGACGCCAAGCCAGGCAAGGCTCATCGCGCGCCGGCCGAAATGGCCGAGATCGGCGTAGAGCGCCTCGCAGCCCGTGACTGCGAGCACGACGACGCCGAGCGTGAGAAAGCCGATGAGCTTGTGCTCGGCGAAGAACGCGAGCGCATGGGCCGGGTTGAGCGCGGCGAGCACGGCCGGCGTCTGGATGATCGAGACGACGCCGAGCGCACCGAGCACCGCGAACCACACGAGCATGACGGGGCCGAACAGGCCGCCGACCGTGCCGGTGCCGCGCTTCTGCATCGCGAACAGCGCCACGAGAATCACGATCGCGACCGGCACGATCCATTTCTCGAGCACCGGCGTCGCCACCTTCAAGCCTTCGACCGCGCTCAGCACCGAGATCGCCGGCGTCAGCAGCGCGTCGCCGAAGAACAGCGCGGCGCCGATCATGCCGAGCATGAGCGCCCAGCGCCGCCGCCGGCCGTGGCCGAGCTTTTCGGCCACGAGCGCCATCAGCGACAGCGTCCCGCCCTCGCCGCGGTTGTCGGCGCGCAGGATGAAGAGCACGTATTTGACGGTGACGACGAGGATCAGCGACCAGAAGATCAGCGAGAGGATGCCGAGCACGTTGGGCAAGGTCGGCGCGATGCCGGTCGTGGCGCTGAAGCATTCGCGGATGGTGTAGAGGGGGCTGGTGCCGATGTCGCCATAGACGACGCCGAGTGCACCGAGGGTGAGCCGCGCCCACGCCTGGTCGCGGCCGTCTTGCGGGGTCATGGACCCCTCCCGATGTGATGGAGGACCGGGAATCTACGTTCCTTTCGCACTTGCGAAATGCGACACGGTGCACTTCTGCAATGCAAAAATCGCATTGATGGCGCCTACCTCGGCGCATTCGAATTTCATTTACCGCATTGAAAACAATGAGATTTATGTGGTCTGGCGAGATTCACCGCCGACGGGTGCGCGGCCTGCTGCGGCGTCGAGACGGGCTCAGCCGCGCTGCTGCTTCAGGGCCTCGAGGCGCTCGATGAGCGCCCTCGGGAGCCGCCGCGCGCGGGCGATGTCGACCGCGTCGCGACCGCGCGGATCCTTGATCGAGGGATCGGCGCCGGCCTCGATCAAGAGCGGCAGCGTCTTGACCCGCTTGGTGCGCGCGGCGAGGAAAATCGGCGTCTCGCCGTGCGAGACGAGGTCGAGCCGCGGCTTGGCCCTCAGCAGTTCACGGCACATCACCGGATCGTCCTGGAAGACGACCGACCACAGCGAGTAGCTCGCATCGGCCCCGCGCCTCAGCAGAAAGCGCACGAGCGGAAGATTGCGCCCGCGCGAGACCGCGTACCACAGCGCATTGGCGCGGAAGTCGCCCTCGTCGGCCGGCATCGGCACGAACGCCTCGAGCTCGGCATTGGCCTTGAGCAGCGCGGTGACGGTCTTGATACCGTTCGGCTCGGCGAGCTTGGCGCCGCCGGGCGGCACGGCGCAGGCGATGTGCAGTGCCGTGCGGCCCGTCTGATCGGTGGCGCGCACCAGTTGCGGCGCGATCGCGAGGATGCGCCCCACACGGTCCGCATCCCAAGTCCGGGCGGCATCGAACAGGTTGGACTTCGACGGCGCCCTCATCGGAAGCGCTCCCTCCGCACGCTCATGCGGAACGAATGTCGGCGACCTTGCCGTTGGTGAGCTGCACCAGCTCCTGCGGCGTCAGCGGAAACACGGCGTGCGGCGTGCCCGCCGCCGCCCAGATGCCGGAGAGCGCGAGCAGGTCTTGATCGATGAGCACGATCGGCGGCGTGTCGTGCCCGACCGGCGGCACGCCGCCGATGACGAAGCCGGTGCGGCCCCGCACGAACTCGGCGTCGGCCTTGCCGATGCCTTCGCCGATGAGCGCCGCCACCTTCTTCTCGTCGACGCGGTTGACACCCGAGGCGATCACGAGCACGGCGCGCTGCGATGGCTTGGCGCGGAAGATGATTGACTTCGCGATCTCGGCGACGGTGCAACCCACGGCCGCGGCGGCCTCGGCGCTAGTGCGCGTGCTCGACGGCATCACGCGCACGCGCCCCTTGTGGCCGAGCTGTGCCAGCGTCTCCTGCACGCGTTGCGCGGCCGGCGGCAGCGATTGTTCGAAGCCCGCGTCGTTCATTGGGCCAATTCGCGCGAGCGTTTGGTGGCGGCGGCGACAGCCTTGGTCAGGAGCGCCGGTACGCCGTCGGCCGCCATCAGCACCTTGAGCGCCGCCTCGGTGGTGCCGCCGGGGCTTGTGACATTCTCGCGCAGCCTCTTCGGCTCCTCGGGCGAGACGACGAGCATCGCGCCGGCACCGGCCACGGTGGCGCGCGCGAGCTGTGCCGCGAGCTTCGCCGAGAGCCCGGCGTCCTCGCCGGCCTTGGCGAGGCACTCGGTCAATAGGAACACATAGGCCGGGCCGCTGCCGGAGACGGCGGTGACCGCGTCCATCTGCTCCTCGTCCGTGAGCCACACGACCTCGCCCACCGCCTTCAGGAGATCCTCGCACAACGCGCGCTGCTCCGCCGAGACATAGGCATTGGCGATGACGGCGGTGATGCCGCGCCCGATCGCGGCCGCCGTGTTGGGCATCGCGCGCACGATGGCCGCACGCTTGCCGAGCGCGTCCTGGAAATAGTCGATCGTGCGCCCGGCCGCGATCGAGAGCACGGCGACGCCGTCCTGCGCGAAACGCCGGAGATTCGGCGCCACCTCGTCCATGATCTGCGGCTTCACCGCGATGACGATGAGATCGGGCTTGTAGGCGCCCGAGAGCTCGTGCGGCGATTCCACATGCGCGATGCCCGGCGGCAGCGCCGCACG
>SBBV01000202.1 GCA_005240015.1 Candidatus Odyssella thessalonicensis
GAACGCCTCGCCCTTGGCCAGCGAGGCCGCGGGCGGCGCCGCCGGCGACATGCGCTCGAGCGCCGCCGCGATCCGCGTCAGAGCGACGCCGTCGAGCGCGGGGGGGCTGGCCGCTTTGGGTTTGGGGCGCTTGGACATGGAGACCATAAGGCGCGAAAAGCAGAACCGCGCACCTCCTAGTCGCCGACCCCGGGCGCGTCAATCCGGCATGGCGGCGCCCTTGAACGGGGGGCATGGACTTGTATATTCCCAAGAAATCGCAGGCGCTCCCGATGCGGTGAGGCGCCGTTTTTCGTATTTCCCTCCACCGGAGACGCCTACATGTGGATTTCCGAGGCATTCGCCCAGGATGCCGGCAAATCGAGCGGCGGCAGCGATTTCCTGACCGGCATTCTGCCGCTGATCCTGATCTTCGTCGTGTTCTGGTTCCTCCTTATCCGCCCGCAGCAGAAGCGGATGAAGGAGCACCGGGCGCTGATCGCCGCGATCAAGAAGGGCGACGAGGTGATGACGGCCGGCGGCATCGTCGGCAAGGTCATCAAGGCGGCCGAGCACAGCCCGACCGTCGAGGTGGAAATCGCCGACAATGTGCGCGTGCAGATCGCGCGCGGGCAGATCGCCGGCCTCTGGAATCCGCAGGCGATGCCCCAGCCCGGCGCAGCCCCCGCCCCGGGGCAGCAGCCCGCCAACGATGGCAAACCCGGCATCCTGAAGCGGTTGTTCGGCCGCTGAGCGCGGCGGCTAGCGCCGGATCCGGGCCGCCCCGATGATCAACATAACCCGTCTCCAGTTCTGGAGCGCGCTCATCGTTTGCGTGCTCGCGCTCCTGTTCTTCGCCCCCAACCTCCTCTCCGAAAAGTCCGCCAAGTCGCTCCCGAGCTACGTCCCGCACCAGCAGTTCAGCCTCGGCCTCGACCTCCAGGGCGGCGCCTATCTGCTGCTCGAAGCGGAGATGAAGGACGTCATCAACGATTCGCTGCGCGGCGTGCGCGATTCGCTGCGGAAATCGCTGCGCGATCAGCGCGTGCGCTACGAGGAGCTGCGCTTCGTCGGGCGCGGCGTCGCGTTCCGCGCGCCCGATGCGGCGCAGCTCGACAAGGCCAAGAGCATCGCCGAGACCGTGGCGCGCGACGCCGGCGGCGGCAGCGGCGGCATGTTCGCCCAGCGCCAGACGCTCTACGACGTGCGCGTCGAGGGCAACTCGGTCTCGGTCCGGCTCACCGATGCCGGCGTCGCCTCGCTCAATCAGCGCGTGATCGACCAGGCGATGGAAATCCTCCGGAAGCGCATCGACCCCGAAGGCACGCGCGAAGTGACGATCCAGCGCCAGGGCGATGCGCGCGTGATCGTCGAGGTGCCGGGCGTCTCCGACACCGAGGAGATCAAGCGGCGCATCGGCACCACCGCCAAGATGACGTTCCACCTCGTGCATCCCTCGATCCTCACGCCGACCAAGGACACGGTGGCGCCGCCCGGCTACAGGCTGGTGAAGGGCGCCAGGGGCGAGGAGGGCTACTATCTCGTCGTCGACGAGCCCGAACTCGACGGCACGCACCTCACCGATGCGTCGCAGCAGTTCCAGGACGGCCTGCCGATCATCGCGTTCCGGTTCGATACGACCGGCGCGCGCATCTTCTGCAAGATCACGCAGGAGAACATCAGGAAGCCGTTCGCGATCATCCTCGACAACGAGGTGATCTCGGCGCCGGTGATCCAATCGGCGATCTGCGGCGGCTCCGGCATCATCCAGGGCCGCTTCACGGTCGAAAGCGCGACGCGCCTCGCGCTGCTGCTGCGCGCCGGCGCGCTGCCGGCCAAGTTCAACGTCGTCGAGGAGCGCACGGTCGGCGCCACGCTCGGCGCCGATGCGATCGAGGCCGGCATCTGGGCGAGCATGCTCGGCGTGGCCCTCGTCGCCGCCTACATGATCAGCGCCTACGGCCTGTTCGGCGTGTTCGCCATCATCGCGCTGACGTTCAACCTGATCATTCTCGCGGCGATCATGTCGGTGCTGGGGGCGACGCTCACGCTTCCGGGCATCGCCGGCATCGTGCTCTCGCTCGGCATGTCGGTCGACGCCAACGTGCTGATCTACGAGCGCATGCGCGAGGAGATACGCGCCGGCAGGACGACTCTGTCCGCGATCGATGCCGGATTCCGCCGCGCCTTCACCGCGATTTCGGACTCGAACATCACCTCGATCATCGCCGGCCTGCTGCTGTACCTGTTCGGCTCGGGGCCGGTGAAAGGCTTCGGTGTGACGCTCGCGATCGGCGTCGGCGCCTCGTTCTTCACCGCGATCATGCTGACCCGCATCCAGGTGGTCTATTGGTGGCGCTGGTGGCGCCCGAAATACCTGCCGATCATGCGCAAGACCCCCCTCGCGGCCGGAGCCTAAGGGACACGCCATGGCGCTCGCCAAATACTTTCCGCACGCGACCAAGATCGATTTCGTCGGCGCGCGCTATTTCGCGTTCACGCTCACGGCGCTGCTGTTCATCGGCGTCATCGTCTCGCTCTCGATCCGCGGCCTGAACCTCGGCATCGATTTCGAGGGCGGCATCCTCATTGAGGCGGTCGCCAAGCACAAGGTCGACATCGGCGACGTGCGCAAGAAGGTGAGCGCGCTCAACCTCGGCGACGTCCAGGTCCAGCATGTCGGCGGCGAAAACGGCATCATGCTGCGCGCCGAGCGGCCGCCGGGCGACGAAGGCGCCCAGGTGCGTGCGATCGAGGCGATCAAGAAGGCGCTCGGACCCGGCTTCGAGTTCCGCCGCCAGGAGTTCGTCGGCCCCAAGGTCAGCGAAGGCCTGTTCCGCGACGGCATGATCGCGACCGGCGTGGCGCTGCTGCTCATCGCCATCTACGTCTGGATCCGATTCGAGTGGCAGTTCGGTGTAGCGGGCCTCGTCGCCACGGCGCACGACGTGACGATGGCGCTCGGAGTCTATTCGGCGACCGGGCTCGAGTTCGATCTCACCGCGATCGCGGCGCTGCTGACGCTCGCCGGCTATTCGATCAACGAGACGATCGTGATCTTCGACCGCGTGCGCGAGAACATGCGCCGCTACAAGAAGACCGACTTCAAGGAGCTGATCAACATCTCGGTCAATCAGAACCTCTTCCGCACGATGATGACCGGCGGCGCCACGCTCGTGGCGGTGCTGCCGATGCTGATCTTCGGCGGCGAATCGCTGTTCGCGTTCACGCTCGCGATCGTGTTCGGCATCATCACCGGCACCTACTCGGCGATCTACGTCTCCTCGTCCTTGCTGATCTACATGCCGGCCATCCGCCGCTGGCGCGACGAGAAGGACGTAAAGGCCGCGCCGGCGAAGGCTTAACCGTCATCCTGAGCGAGGGGCCCCGCCCCCGCGCCGAAGTTGTCGGCAGTTGAGGCGAGATCCTTCGCTTCGCTCAGGAGGACGAGCCCCATACACAAGAACGGCGCCCTCACGGGCGCCGTTTTCGTTCGTGGGGCCCGGTGCCGATCAGTAGGCGTTCTGATAGGCCACCATGCAATAGAGCATGGGGATGGACAGCATCGTATTGGTGCGCGAGACCAGCATCGCGATGCGCGCCGCCTTGGTCTTCTCCTCGGCCGGCACGGTCACGATGCCGAGCGCCTTCTTCTGGTTCGGCCAGATGATGAACCAGACGTTGAACCACATGATCGTGCCGAGCCACATGCCGATGCCGATGATCGTGGTGCTCCCGCCACCGCTTGTGATCCCGAGCAGCACGGCATTGACGAAATAGCCGCTGAGCAGCGCGAGGATGATGCCGAAGATGATCGTCGACATGGCCGCCCAGCGGAACCAGAAGAGAGCGGTGGGCGCGATCACCTTGCCAACGGCCGGCTTCTGCTCGTCGGGAATTTTCGGCATGCTCGGGATCTGCACGAAATTGAAGTAGTAGAGCAGGCCGATCCAGAGGATGCCGGAGAGCACGTGCAGCCAGCGCGCGACGAACTTCCAGAACGCAGTGTCGAACTTCAGCGAATATCCCGTCGTGACGAGGCCCATCACGATAAGCACGACGATGGCCAGGACGAAGCCGGCCAAAACGGTGTTGCGCAGACTGGTCAGAATGGCAGCCATTGGAACTCCCCCAGGTGTTGGTTGGACGGGCAGAGTCGCGGCAACCGCGCATGGCGCTCAGGACGCCGGGTTCGGGGCCGGGCGCCGGAACTCTGTCCTAGCGGCGAGGAAAACTAGGCCTGGGCGCCTCGATTCTCAAGAGAGGCGCGGGCATGGCTGAGGCGCTTTCCTATTGCGCCGCCGAGGTGCGGCGCGCCGACTACGACCGCTTCCTGACCGTGCTGTTCGCGCCGGCCGCCGCGCGCGAGCACCTGTTCGCGCTCTACGCGTTCAACCACGAGGTCGCCAAGGTGCGCGAGACGGTGAGCGAGCCGATGCTGGGCCAGATCCGCCTCGCCTGGTGGCGCGAGGCGATCGCGGGCATCTATGAAGGCAAATCGCAAGCGCATGCGGTGGTCGAGGCGCTGGCCGCCGCGATCGCGGCGATGCCGCCGGCCCGCGCCGGCTTCGAGGCCCTCCTCGACGCGCGCGAGTTCGATCTCGCGGGGCGCGCGCCGGCGACGCTGGCCGAGCTCGAGCAGTATTGCGAAGGCACCTCATCGCAGCTGCTGTGGCTTGCGGCGGATCTCCTCGGCGCCAAGGCCGAGGCCACGCGCACCGCGCTGCGTCCGCTCGGGATCGCGTGGGCGCTCACCGGCCTCATCCGCGCGATCCCGTTCCACGCGCGCGGCGGGCGCCAATACGTTCCCGCCGAGACCGCCGCCGCAGCCGGATTGGCCGAGGGCGCCTTGTTCGCGCTCACGCCGAGCGCCGAGCTGCGCCGCGCCGTCGCCATGCTCGCCGCCGTCGCCGAGCGCCATCTCGATGCGGCGCGCGCGGCGGCGCCGGTCGAGCGCGCGGCGCGTCCGCTGATGCTGTTCGGCGCGCTGGCGCGCGCCTATCTCCGCCTGCTGCGCCGGCGCGGCTACGAGGTGATGGGGCGCCCGGTCGAGCTCTCGCCGGTCGGCAAGATCCTGCGCCTCTGGTCGGCGGCGCGGCTGCGCTCGTTCTAGGCGGTATCGGGATCCGGTTTCGGGTCGCGGCCTGGTGTGCCCTGCTTGGAGAGGCCGCGGTCCTCGCCGCGCGCTTCGCTCTTGCCCTTGATCCCTCCCTCGCCCAGGGCGGTGCCCTCGGGGGAAGCAAAGGTAGCCGCGGCCTTGCGTGCGGTCTTGCGGGCGCGGCCGGTTTTCACATGGGGACGCGCGCGCCGGCTGTACTCCTGCGCCGCCGTGCGGCCACCTTCGCCTTCGTTGCGCTGTGGCATGTCTGCCCTCCCACTGCATCTTGTTTTCCGTGCAGTGGGGCAAACGCGCGGAGGCAGCCGTCGGTTCCCGCCGGGGCAGGGCTTACGCCGCAGCGCGGCGCCCGAGCCAGGCGTCGAGGTCGGCGAGCGCGCGGCGGGCGAGCGCGGCCTTGCGGTCGGCGCCTTTCGGCCCGCGCCTGCCGGTCTCGGGAAGGGGCGGGAACAGGCCGAAATTGACATTCATGGGCTGGAAGGTGTCGGCCGCGGCGCCGCCCGTGATGTGGCCGAGCAGGGCGCCCAGCGCGGTCGTGGCCGGCGGTGGGGCGGGTGCGCGGCCCATCGCCTCGGCGGCGGCGAAGCGGCCGGCAAGGAGGCCGATCGCGGCGCTCTCGACATAGCCCTCGACGCCGGTGATCTGCCCGGCGAAGCGCAGGCGCGGCTCGGCCCGCAAGCGCAGTTCGCCGTCGAGCAGCTTCGGGCTGTTGATGAAGGTGTTGCGGTGGAGGCCGCCGAGGCGTGCGAACTCCGCGCGCTCGAGCCCGGGGATCAGCCGGAAGATCCGCGTCTGCTCGCCATGCCGGAGCTTGGTCTGGAATCCGACCATGTTGTAGAGCGTGCCGAGCGCATTGTCCTGGCGCAGCTGCACCACCGCCCAGGGGCGCCGGCCGGTGTTGGGATCGGTCAAGCCCACCGGCTTCATCGGGCCGTAGCGCAGCGTGTCGTGGCCGCGCGCGGCCATCACCTCGATCGGCAGGCAGCCCTCGAAATAGGGCGTGCTCGTCTCCCACTCCTTGAACTCGGTCTTCTCGCCGGCGAGCAGCGCCGCGACGAACGCATCGTACTCGGCGCGCTCGAGCGGGCAGTTGATGTAGTCCTCGCCCGTGCCGCCCGGCCCCGGCTTGTCGTAACGCGACTGGAACCAGGCTCGGCCGAAGTCGATCGTCTCCTTGTAGACGATTGGCGCGATCGCATCGAAGAACGCGAGCGAGTTCTCGCCGGTGAGCTTCAGGATCGCATCGCTCAGGGCAGGCGAGGTGAGCGGCCCGGTGGCGACGATGACCGAGCGCCAATCGGAGGGCGGCAGCCCCGCGACCTCCTCGCGCCGGAGCTCGATCAGCGGCTCGTCCGCC
>SBBV01000118.1 GCA_005240015.1 Candidatus Odyssella thessalonicensis
ACCGGCACGCATCCGATCCCCCTCCTCTCGAACCAGACGATCCACCCCTTCACCGACCTGCTGCTGCACGACATGGGCCCGGGGCTGGCCGACGGTCTGGCCGAGGACGGGATCGGCAGCTCATTCTGGCGCACGGCGCCGCTCTGGGGCATCGGGCCCATGTCGTGCAGCAGCAGGTCGGTGAAGGGGTGGATCGTCTGGTTCGAGAGGAGGGGGATCGGATGCGTGCCGGTCCTGAGCGTCGGGCGGTGGCACGCGGCGCAGCCGATCGCCATGAACACCTTCTCGCCGCGCCTCACCTCGGACCGATCGACATCGCGGCGCTCGGGCACGGCGAGCGTGCTGACGTAGAAAGCCATCGTGTCGAGTGCCTCGTCGGAGAGGTTGGGGCGCGGCCCCGGATCGGCGGCGCGGCACGCCGTCTGCGGCGGCGGGCAGTTCTTCTCGGGATGGAGCGACGTGGTGAGGCCCATGTCATTGATCAGCGCAGAGGCGATCTGCGCCTTCACGCTCGGCTGCTCGGCGCGCCAGCCGAAGCGGCCGAGCGCGCCGTTCGCATGCCGCGGGAATCCCACCGTCCGCGGCTCGCCGCGGACACCGTCTTGATTCGCCCGGTTTTCCTGTGCCAAGCGGCGAACCTCCGCTTCCGTCACCGCCTCGAGCAGCCCCATGCCGACGAGCTGCGGCGCCACGCGCAGCGAGAAGGCCGCGCGCTCGCCGAGCGGGCCGAACGCGAGATGCTCGAAGCGCACGCGCGGGCGGCGCAGCTTGTACTTGTCGCCGTCGGCATAGGCGCCCTCGACTCCCTCCCACGCGATCGCCGCGCGGCCCTCGGGCGGCACGCCCTCGATCGCGCGATCGTTGAGCTGGATGCCGTAGGCGGGATGCTGAAGCGAGACGGGACCGCGCTGACCCTCCATCTTCACAATGCCGAGCCGCACCACCATCTGCATCAGCGCGTCGGCGGGCCCCGCCGGCGGCTGGCCGCGGCCGTCGCGCGTGTGGCAGGCGCCGCAGGAGGGGCGGTTGAAGGTGGGGCCGAGGCCCGCAAGATCCTTCACGGGCGACGGCGCCTGGACGAACGCGATGTTGAAGAGGCGCTGGCCCTCGAAGAAGCGCGGCAGCTGTTCCTTCGGCAGATTGGCCGCCGGCAGCGCGAAGGAATCCTGGCCGGCCGCCGGGCGCGAAGTGGCGCCGCCGAGCCTGGCGCCGATCGGCGGCGGCTCATCGGCCTGGGCCGGCGCGGCGAGGAACGCGGCCGCGAGGGCGGCGGTGAAGCGGAGGGCGCGCATGCGCGCCAATATAGAGCCAGTGCGCGGCGGGGCGATGGGGCGCAATGGCATGGCGGCGGGCTTTCTGCTATCTAGCGGCCCGCGCTCCCGTAGCTCAGAGGATAGAGCAACGGTTTCCTAAACCGTGGGCCGCAGGTTCGAGTCCTGCCGGGAGCGCCATTTCTTCGGGTGAGCGCGCGGCGGATGTGGCGATGGTCACTTCTGGATTTTCCGCCGATCCGCTAGCCTAGCCCCGCGACCCTCAACCGAAAGACTCGAGGATCCAGCACGAGGGGTTTTCCATGCGACTCATGGTTCTGGCGGCCGCCGCGGCGATCTCGGTCGGCGGATGCGTGGCCAACAATCCCGGCACGCCCGGTCAACCCATCACGTTCCAGCCCATCACCCTGCAGCCGATCAACTTGGGCCCGGCCAGCGTCAATCCCGACCCGGTGCCGGGCGCCAACTATGCGATCAACTGCCCGAGCGCCCAGCTCGAGCACTGCTTCGCCAAGGCGAAGGAGCTTTGCCCCCGGGGCTACGAGGTGGTGCGCCTGCGCCGCTCGAACGACCCGATCATGATGGTGATCTCGCCGGATCGCCTCGACGTGAAGTGCCAATAGGCGGCACGCCTCGCGTCAGATCGTGACGAGGCCGCGGTCGGTCACCGCGATCAGCAGCAGGACCAGCGCCACGAACGCCAAGGCGGCGCGCACCACATGCGAGTATTCCCAGCGGTCGCGCAGCGCCGTCCAATTGATGCGCGGATGGCCGATCGCGCGCTTGCGGCCGATCGGATCGAACGTGAAGAAGCTGTCGCCGGCGCGCGCGATCCGCTGGCCGCGCAGCCAGAAGCGGTTCACGGGATGCGTCAGCACCCAGTAGACCGCGTGCATGGCGAGCAGCGCCATCAGCGCCACGAAGATCAGCCAGAAGTTCGCGCTGCCCGAGGGCGTCGCCACGAGCAGCAGCAGCGTCGCCACAATACCCCCCAGTTCGCCGATGGCGCCGCCGATCGTGAAGCCGGGATAGTACATGGGCTGCGCCGCGATGTAGGCCGCGCGCGGGAGCCTGAGCTTGCCCGGCAATTCGAGCGCATGGGCGAGCGACAGCGCCATCGCGATCGCGACCAGCAGAACCGACAGGACCTGGAGAGCGTGCAGCATGATCGTCGCCTCCGATGAGGGGGGGCGCAGGCCGCGCTACCCAACGGACGTTCGGACCTCGTCGGCGTCAGCCGCGACATTTCGGCGCCGCCCTTGCTGCCGTGCAAACGCGCGGCCACGCGCATCGGCTTGGTCGCCGGCGCACATTCGGTGTAGCTAGAGCGTGCGTCCTCGGACCGGAGCAGGCGATGCGAAGCTCGTTCCCCCCTCGGGGGAGAAGGGGTCTCGAAGGGCGCTCGCCGGTTCGGTCTCACGCGAAAACGCCCTAGGTGCCCGCCTCCACGCAAGCCCAGCGACCTGCCGTGAAGCTCCTGAAGTTCCTCTACCTCGTAGGCGGCGCTGCGCTGTTCGTGGCGCTGCTGCTGGCGCTCGATTTCCGCGCAGCGCTCGATTTGATCTGGCATGCGGGGCCGCTCGGAATCGCCGGGCTTTGTCTCGTCTTCTTCGGGCTGTTCGCACTCGATGCGCTGCTGCTGCTCACGCTCGTGCCCGAGCTGCCGCGCACCTTCCCCTGGTATCGGCGCGTGCTGCGCGTGCGCCTCGTCGGCGAGGCGTTCAACCTCGTGGTTCCCGCCGGCGGCTTCGGCGGCGAGCCGCTCAAGGCCGTGCTGCTGAAGGCGCACTACGGCGTAGGCTACCGCGAATCCTCGGCCGGCCTCGTGCTCGCGCGCATCCAGTCGCTGATCGGCCAATTCCTGTTCGTGACGCTCGCGGTCGTCGTGATGGCACTGGCGACCAACCTGCCGCCGCTCTACCAGGCGAGCGCGTGGGTCGGGCTCGCGGTGCTGGCCGCGATGACGGCGGGCTTCATCGTAACCCCGAAGCTGCGCCTCTCGTCGAAGCTCGGGCGGCGCTTCGGCGGCAGGAACTGGGCGCGCGCGCTCACCAAGAGCCTCGCCGCGATCGAGTCGGTCGAAGACAAGATCAACGCTTTCGCGCGCGCGCATCGCGGCCGCTATCTCCTTTCCGTCGCGATCGCGGCGCTGCGCTGGACGCTGGGCGCGGCCGAGATGTGGCTGGCCCTGTATCTGCTCGGCCATCCGGTGAGCGTCGCCGAAGCGCTCGTGCTCGAGGGCCTGATGCAATTGGCGCGCTCGGTAAGCTTCTTCATTCCCGCCAGCCTCGGCACGCAGGACGGCGCGGTGGCCCTCGCCGCCGCCGCGATCACCGGCGTCGCCGCCGCCGGCCTCGGCGCCGCGCTGCTCCGCCGCGTGCGCGAAGTGATCTTCATCGCGTCGGGATTCGCGATGGGCGGCTGGTACTCGTGGCGCACGATCCGCCGCGCCGCCGCCGACCCCGCGGTCAGCGCCGAACTTGCGGATACGCAACGGAAGTGAACAGGCGAGCCGAGGGGAGATAGGGAAAAGAAAAGCTTGAACCACGGAGGACACGGAGGATTCTTCCTTTCTCCCCGGCTCCTCTGTTCACTTCGTACTTCCGACCCAAACGAAAAGGGCCGCCCCTGAGGGCGGCCCTTCGCTTTTGATCCTGCTGCGCGCTTCTTAGGCGGCGCGGAGGACTTTCTCGAGGCGCTCGGTGGCCTGCTGCTCGTCGATCTTCTCGACGGCCGCGAACTCGCGCGCCAGGCGCTCGAATGCCGCCTGGTAGATCTGGCGCTCCGAGTAGGACTGGTCGGGCTGGCCGACGTTGCGGTGGAGGTCGCGCACCACCTCGGCGATCGCCACCGGATCGCCCGAGTTGATCTTCGCCTCGTATTCCTGCGCCCGGCGGCTCCACATCGTGCGCTTGACGCGCGAACGGCCCTTCAGGGTCTTGAGCGCCGTCTCCATGATCTTGCGGCTCGAGAGCCGGCGCAGGCCCGCGCCGGTCGCCTTGGTGAGCGGGACGCGCAGCGTCATGCGCTCCTTGGGAAACTCCACCACCAGCATCTTGAGCTTGTGGCCGGCGATCTCCTGGCTCTCGACGCCCGTCACCTGCCCGACCCCGTGGGTCGGGTAGACCACGTAGTCCCCGGCCGAAAATTCCTTATCCTGTGCTGCAGCCATCGTAATCCTCGCTTCTCCTTTGCCGGCGGCTTCTCCCGTCCGCCGGTAATCACACCCGCCCGCGGCTCCCCGAGCCGCGATCCTTGCCCTTTTCCCGGCCCCACACCCCGCCAGGGGCGCGCAAAAGCCGGCGCCCGGCAGATACCCTGCCGGGGATGCCCTCCAATGCTCTCACGAGGGCCGAAATTCTGGCGCCGCGAGCGCCTGAATTCGGCGTGCCTTAGGGACGCTTTGGGCGGCCCCCTTGCCCGGAAAACGCCATTAATTTCAGCGCTTTACGGGCTAAGACACCGCCCCTCGTTTCAGTTTTTTGAATATAGCACAGAGATCCGCCGGAATCCAGCGGAACACGCATCTATTAACCATAATTGAACGTCGCAGGCCTGCCGCAGGGCCCGGCGGCAGCCGTCTTCGGCCCTGCCGGTCTGGCGGCCCTACCGTTTGGCAGGATTCGAGCTGAAGAACTTCTCGAACTTGCCTTCCATACCCTTGTAGGTGTCGGCGTCCGGCGGAATCTCGCCCTTCTTGTTTATGTTGGGCCAGCTTTCCGAGTATTTCTTCGCCAGCTCCACCCATTTCTCGACGTTGGGCTCCGTGTCCGGCACGATCGCTTCCACTGGGCACTCGGGCTCGCACACGCCGCAATCGATGCACTCGTCCGGACGGATGAGGAGCATGTTCTCGCCCTCGTAGAAGCAATCCACCGGACAGACTTCGACGCAGTCCTGATACTTGCACTTGATGCAGGCTTCGGTGACGACGTAGGTCATTCGCAAAACTCCAATCCAGCGGCGGGCGCCGACCAAAGGCGCGCTGGCGCCTCCCCCCAATTCAATGCCCGCGCGATATAAGCCAGCGGCGCGGCCCGGGCAAAGTGCATTTTTCGGATGCTGCCGCGGCGTACCAACGCGCCCCGCGCCCGCTCGCCCCTGGCGAGCGCGCTCACCCCGGCGAGCGCGGCGCGCGCCGCGCGCGCGCCCGCGCCACCTGCCGCCGCACCAGCATGTTGAGCCCCTCCACCAGCACCGCGAACGCCATCGCGAAATAGATGTAGCCCTTCGGGATGTGGAAGCCGATGCCCTCGGCCGTCAGCATCGTGCCGATCAGGATCAGGAACGAGAGCGCCAGCATCTTGATCGTGGGATGGTGGTTGACGAACTCGGTCACCGGCCCCGACGCCACCAGCATCACCGCCATCGCCAGCACGATTGCCGCCACCATCACCTCGATGTGCTGCGCCATGCCGACCGCGGTCAGCACCGAGTCGAACGAGAACACGATGTCGATCAGCGCGATCTGGATCACGACGCCGA
>SBBV01000003.1 GCA_005240015.1 Candidatus Odyssella thessalonicensis
AGATAGAAAAAGGCGAGATCGCCGACCGATTCGAGCCACTCGGGCGTGTCGGAGACGCCGAACGACGGATGCTCGGGCACGACGAGGTCGAACTGCTGCGCAAGCTTCTCCATGAACGGCAGCCAGGCCGGCGCGCCGGCGGCGCCATGGAGATACAGCATCGGCACGCCCTTGCCGGCGCGCATCAGGCCGATCTTCGTGCCGCGCACACTGATCGTGGTCTTCGTCGCCGGCATCGACGCTCCTCCAGTCCCGCGCGAACCTCCCGTTCGCGGGCGCCATTGCTGAGCGCCGCGTCACCGCCTGTCAATACCGCGAATCGCTGTGGCGAATTGCAGCCGCCGCGCGGGCAGCGGCCCAACGCCGATCGATCACCGCGCCGCCGCGCGCCCGTTCGCGACGAGGAAATCCCGTCCCCGGCGCGTCGCCACCACGAACACGTCGCCGTGGTCGGGCGGCGTGCGCTCGACGAGCCCGCGTTCCAGCGCATCCTCCCACACCGTCAGGCGCGGACAGGAAGTGCGCCACACGTCGATCACCTCGGCGTAGGGCCGCGGCGTTTTGGCGACCCATTCGACGAGGTCGAGCACGAGTGCATCGGGTGCGCCCGACATGTTGGCCTCGCGGTGTTTCACTTCCTCCCTCGCCTGCGAAGAGCGGGGGAGGTGGACCGCGCGCCTTTCGCGCGCGGGACGATGGGGGTGAAGACAGCGAGCTGCTCGGTGCAAGGAAGCATGATGGCTCGACCTTCTTCAAGGCCGTGCGAGCCTGGCCGCACCCCCATTCCGACCTTCCCCCGCTTCGTGGGGAAGGAGATCAGGCTCCGGTCTTGAAGCGCTCGCGCTTGTATTCGTTGGGGTTCACGTCCTTCGCCCCCCAATTCTCGATGTCGCGGCCCTTCGAGAACATCCAGCTATAGCCGTCCTTGGGGTTGGTCAGGATCTCCCACCAGTTGTTGTCGAGATCGAGGAAGTAGAACGAGTAGGTGCCGTGCTGGTCGACCGGCTTGGTCACCTTCTTCATGCCCCACTTTTCCTGCTGCTCGACGCAGAGCTTGTAGCAGTTGTCGACTTCTTCGCGCGTGGCGACGTCGAGGCCGTTGTGGTTCAGCAGCGGCATCTCGCCGCCGCGCTTCGGGTTCTGCACCACGGCGATCGTGTTGGTGCCGCCCAGGCGGATGATCAGCGAGATCGGACTCGTGCGCACCACTTCGAGGCCCAGGAACTCGGTGTAGAACTTCCGTGTCTTCTCGAGGTCGTAGGCCTCGAGCGTCCCGTGCGACAGGAACTGCAGCTTCAGGACCGGGTCCTTCACATACTCGACAACGCGTTCGGTCATGTCTTCCTCCCTCGTCAGAGGCTCCGATGCAGGCCTCTTCTCTTACTCCATAGCATTCTAATCGATTGCCACCCGGTTGACCAAGGTGCCGCAGCCGCCGATTTCGATGCGGATTTCGTCGCCGGGCTTCAGGAACTCCTTGCGCGCGAAGCCGACGCCGGCCGGCGTTCCGGTCGCGATCACGTCGCCGGGGCGCAAGGTCATGTGGCGCGAGAGATAGGCGATCTGCTCGCGGATCGAGTGCACCATCAGGCGCGAATTGGAATCCTGCTTGATCGTGCCGTTGATCCAGAGCTTGACCGGCATGTCCTCGGGCGGCGGCGCGAACTCCACGGGCGTGATCCACGGGCCCATCGGCGCCGAGCCGTCAAAGCATTTCTGGCCGACCCAGTCGAACACGAAGGGCGAGCCCTCGCGCTTGATGAAGTCGCGCGCCGAGAGATCGTTGACGATGGTGTAGCCGGCGACGGCCTCGAGCGCGCGCTCCTCGGAGAGATCGCGCGAAGCACGTCCGATCACGACTCCGATCTCGGCCTCCCAATCGACCATCTTCGAGAATTTCGGCAGGCGGATCGCCTCGCCGGGCCCCACCACCGAATGCGCCGAGGTCTTGATGAAGAACCAGGGCTCGGCGGGCTTGGGCGGCCGCACATAAGGGCCGGTGAGCTTCGGGCCGGCCGCGCCGGCGCGCGCCATCTCTTCGAGGTGGTCCCAGTAGTTGGCGCCGGCGCAGAAGAGCGCGGTCGGATAGAGCAGCGGCGCCATGAGCTGCGCCGATGCGAGTGTCGTGCCGCGCTTGGGATCGGGCTTCGCGGCTTTGAGTCGCGGATGCACCTTGTCCCACGCGCCGAGCAGGCCGAGCACCGAGCCCGTGTCGATGCCGTCCATGCCGCCGCCCGGCGGATCGCCGAGCAGCTCCGCTGCCGGATAGACGCGCTCCCCGATCAGCACGCCGGCGGCAGGCTTCCCGTTTCCCGCGCGAAAGGTGAGCAAGCGATATTCGGCCATCCGATCCTCCCCGCCGCCCGCCGCACGAGCGTTCTTCGCGGCCACTCTAGGGAGCGTCGGAGCCGCAGCAAGCGCAATTCCGCGATGGCGCATACTCGAAATCGTTGACCGCAGCGCAGCGCTGCGGCTTTGTTCGCGCTCTGGGGAGGGCGGCATGCCGAAGTCGATACCGGGCCCGCGCGCGGTGGCGCTCGCCTTGAAGCGCCGCGTCGCGCGTCTCTTCGGGCGCTCGACCGATCCCTTCGCCGACACGCCGCCGGGCCTGGCGCTGAGCCCGAGCGCGCGCCACTTCGCCGACTACGAGACGGCGCCGCTCGTGCTGCGCTTCGCGGCCAAGCCCGATCAGGACGTGATCGCCTGGCAGGCCGTGGCGCGGCGCACATTGGCCGAGCTTGCCGGCTATCGGCGCGAAACGGCAGCGCCTGTGGCCATGCACGATCAGGAAATCGCGCTGCCGGGCGGCGGCGTGCGGCGGAGGCTCTATATCCGTGCACGCAAGGGCGTCGATATTCCCGTCCATGTGTTCGCACCGCGCGGCGGCGCGCGCCCGGCGCCGGTCATGCTCTGCCTCCAGGGCACCAACACCGGTGCGCATCTTTCCTGGGGCGAGGTGCGTTTTCCCGCCGACACCGGCATGATCGGCTACGACTACGCGCTGCAGGCATCGGCGCGCGGCTATTTCGCGGTCGCGATCGAGCAAGCCTGCTTCGGCGAGCGCGGCGAGCGCGCGATCGTGCCGCGTTCGGCCGGCCCCTGCGTCGACGCGACCATGCATGCGCTGCTGCTCGGCCGCTCGCTCCTGGGCGAGCGCTGCGCCGACGTCTCCGCCGTCGTCGACTGGATCGCGGCCGAGGCGGGCGCGCTCGGCGCCGATCCGGCGCGCATCTACGCGATGGGCCATTCGGCCGGCGGCTCGGTCGCGATGTTCGCCGCGGCGCTCGACGCACGCATCGCCGGCGCGC
>SBBV01000510.1 GCA_005240015.1 Candidatus Odyssella thessalonicensis
CGGCGGCGCGCGGCGAGGCGCGCATCCTCGACTACCTCGACGACATGCGCGAGACCGTGCGCCGGCCCCGCGACGCGCTCGCCAACGTGCTCGTGGCCGTGCCCGAGCGCGATCCCGTCGGGCGCGATATCGTCTGGAAGCGGCTCGATCCGCTGCAGCGCACGCACATCCGCGAGCTCGAGCTGCGCTGCCGCCTGACCGAGGCGCTGCTGCCGCACCGCATCGCGATCGGGCGGGCGGTCGGCGAGTGGCTCAACCTCGGCGGCTTCGCGCCCGATCCCACGGCGCTCGACCGCGTCGCCCACAGCGCGGCGCTCGAGCGCGTGAGCTTCCAGGACACGCTGCTGATGCGCGTGCCGCGTGATTGGAAGGTCGAAGTCGACAGCGAAAAGGATGGGCGGAAGCTCTACGCCGTCGACGAGCCGGAGGACCGCGAGACGATCTGGGCCAATTCGCGCTTCGTGCGCGTGCCGGCCGGCGCCGACGCCGCCGCGTTCATGGCCGAAACCGCCGATGCGATCTGGGACGGCCCGCTCGCGGCCGACCGGCGCGACTGGCAGATGCGGCGGCGCGAGGAGCTGCCGGAAGGCGACGTGCTGCTCCTGACCGCCAACGAAGACGAGGAAGACGGCGAGCGCCTCCGCCGCATTTCGTGGACACGCTACGGCCTGCGCGACGATTACCTGGTCTGGGCGCCGGTCCATCTCGTCACGGCCATGCAATATGTCGACGAGCCGGCGCAGATCGAGACCGAAGCGCTGGTCGACCGCGAAGTGCGCAACGCATTGCTGCTGCCGCCCGGCGAGGGCGGGTAGTCGATTTCCTCCCCCGCGTAGCGGGGGAGGTGCGCGCGGAGCGCGCGGAGGGGGTGAGTCGAAACAGAGTTTGGGCCCGACTGGCCCCCTCCCGGCCTCCCCCGCTGCGCGGGGGAGGAGGGGGGCGTCAGCGCGCCTTCGCCTCGTCGAGCTTCGCCAGGTAATCCGCCACCGTCTCGCTCGCCAGCGTTTCGCGATCGCGGCGCGCGCGGCGGATGAAGGCGGCATTCACCTTGGTGTTGGGGTCGTGCTTGGCGCTCCAGATCGCGATCTCGACCAGCACCGGGGCCAGTTCCTTGCCCTTTTGGGTGAGCGCGTAGACGACCTGGCGCCTGTTGGCCGGATCGCGCTCGCGCGCGATGAGGCCCCAGTCCTCGAGCTTCTTCAAGCGCGCCGCCAGGATGTTGGAGGCGATGCCCTCGTCCGAGTCCATCATCTCGCGGAAATGGCGCTTCCGGCGCACGAGCAGGTCGCGGATCACAAGCAGGCTCCAGCGGTCGCCGAAGATCTCGAGCGCGTAGTCGATGGGGCATCCCGAAAGGATGTGCGTCCGGCCTGGTCTCGTCATGCGCGCGGCCTCGCCGAGGTATTTCTCATAGCCGCTTATCTTTTCGCTTGCAAATCGCAAGTTAACTTGGAATCATGACTTGCAAATTGCAAGCAAAATGGAGGAAGCCGATGAAGCTCTACACCGTCGTGGGCTCGCCCAACTGCCGCAAGGTGGAAGCGGTGATCAATCACCTGGGCCTCGGGGTCGAGCGCGAATATCTCGATTTCTTCACCGGCGATCTGCGCCAGCCAGGCTACCTCGCGCTCAATCCCAACGGCATGGTGCCGACGCTCGTCGACGGCGAGCTGACGCTCTCGGAGTCGACCGCGATCATGCAGTACCTCGCCGATAAAGCCGGGGCCGATGCGCTGTTCCCGCGCGATCCCAAGAAGCGCGCCGAGGTCGTGCGCTGGCAGGCCTGGGAGCTCGCGCATTACAATCGCGCCTTCGGCGTACTCGCGTTCGAGACGGTGGCGAAGCCCGGCTTCGGCCTCGGCCCCGCCAATACGGCGCTGGTCGACGCGATGAAACAGAACCTCGCCCGCTTCACGCCGGTTCTCGACGCGCACGTGAAAGGCCGCGGCTACGTGGCCGGCGACGGTATCACGCTCGCCGACTATTCGCTGATCCACCTCGAAGGCTTCAAGGAGGCGGTGCCGTTCGACTGGTCGCCCTATCCGCACCTGAACGCCTATTACGAGCGCATGCGCAGGAACGAGCATTGGGCCGAGACGGCGCCGCCCTCGCGCGAAGCGATCGGACGCCGCCCGACCGCCAAGGCCGCCTGATGGCCAAGTGGGAAGGAAAGCACGACGCGGCGACGCTGGCGGAAGAACTCCGCCGGCGCCTCGCCGCCTCGCCCAGCGTGCCGCGCGCCGCGCTCAGCGAGAAGCGCATGTTCGGCGGCATCTGCTTCCTCCTGCGCAACAACATGCTCTGCGGCGCCGGCCGCGAGGGCTACATGTTCCGAGTCGGGCCGGCGCGCCATGCCGAGGCCGCAAAACTGCCTGGCGGCCGGCCCGTCGTCATGCGCGAGCGCCCGATGCAGGGCTTCTTCTGGGTCGATCCCGATGCGTGCGATGCGCGCGGGCTCGGGCGCTGGCTCGCCTTGGCGCAAGCCCATGTCGGCAAGCTGCCGGCGAAAGAAGCGAAGCGCGGGCGTCCGGCTCGCAAAACCGGGCGCGGTTCAATCCGATCACGTGGGGATCAGCGATGAAGAACTACGTCTTTGCCTATTATGGCGTACCCAAGTTCGACACTCCCGCCGCGGGGAAACAGCACATGACGAAATGGAAGGCGTGGGTCGACGGCCTCGGCGATGCTTTGATCGATCCCGGCAAGCCGGTCGCCGCGCCGAAGAATGTGAGCGCGCGCGGCGTGTCGAATCGCGCCGAGGCCGATCGATTTACCGGGTACTCCCTCGTCCAGGCCGACAGCATCGAAGCGGCGCTCGCGATGGCCCAGAAATGCCCGCATCTCGAGCACGGGACCATCGACGTGGCGGAAGTCATGCCGATGTCGATGAAACCCTAAATCCGCGTTCGCGCGGCTCGCCGGTGGTCCTGCCCCGGCGAGCCGAAGTGGAAAAGGGAGGCGCGTCATGGACGTGCACATGTTCAGCGGCAGCGGCTTCGCCTGGCGCGTGCTGCTCGCGCTCGAGATCAAGGGCGTCGCCTACGCCGAGATCCCGGTGCAGGCCGCGCAAGCTGCGCTCAAATCGCCGGAGTTCCTGGCGCTCAATCCGCGCGGCAAGGTGCCGGTGATCCGCGACGGCAACTACACGCTGGCGGAGTCGGTGGCGATCCTCGCCTATCTCGACAGGAAGCATCCCGAGCCGCCGCTGTTCGGCCGCTCGGCCGCCGAGGCGGGGCGGATCTGGCGCGCGATCCTCGATTTCGACCTCTACGTCGCGCGGGACTGGGTCGAGTGCATCGTGGTGCCGATCTTCACCGGCCAGGCCGCGGCCAGGGCCGAGAGCATCCGCGCGGCCGCGCGCGCGAGCCATGCCGAGCTCGCCAAGCTCGATGCCGCGGTCAAGCCGCATGGCTGGATCGCGGCACCGGCGCTGAGCGCGGCCGACCTCGTGGTCTTTCCGATCGTCGAGGTGCTCGCGCGCGCCGCCGGCAAACCCGATGCGAAGGCGTTGGCCCTCGACCTCCTGCCGCTCGACGCGCGCTGGCCCGCGCTCGCCGCCTGGCGCGCCAAGCTCCAGGCCATGCCCGCTTACGCGCGCACCTATCCCGCCTATTGGAAGAAGCTCGACGCGGCGGCCTAAGCCCGCAAACAGCTTGATCTCTTTCTGTTCCTATGCCAAGGTTGTCGGCAAAATCAATGCTTATACCTTTGGTTGCGGGAGAGACCGATGGGCGGCATCGACCCGGACAATCCGCCGGATTGGATCCGGCGCATGATCGAGAGCGCCGCCGGCGCGCAAGGTCAGCACTTTCACGTCGAAGTTAGGAAAGCGGAACGCGATGGCGGCGCGGGCATCATGGCGCTCGGCGCCGGCACCTTTGCGGCTCCGTTGCCGGACGATTGGCTGCTGCATCCAGGACCGCCCTACACGGGACGAATTCGGGTCAAGGAAGGCTACGACATCCACTACCGGATCGACTCGTACGAGGATGCGGAGGCGGCGACCGGCGGCCCAGCCCTGCTGCGCTATGTGAGCGAGTCCGAGTTCAAGGACGAGGTGAAGACGCCCACCGATATCCTCAACGATTTCCTGATCGCGATTCCCGGCCACGAGCCGGCGGGCCGAGACATCGTGTGGAAATGCATCGACCCCTTCGGCGGAACCCATGTGCGCGAACTGGAGTTGCGCTGCCCGCTGATAACCGACGAGCTGGTCGAGCACCGCATGTCGATCGCGCGCGCGATCGGCGAGTGGCTCGGCTTGGGACGCTTCGCGCCCGAGCTGACGGCGCTCGACCGCGCGGCGCACTCGGCGTCGCTGGAACGCGTGAACTTCCAGAACACGATCCTGATGCGCGTGCCGCGCGGATGGAAGGTGGAGGACATGAGCACGGCCGACGAGGAGCGCAAGCATTACGCGGTGAATCACCCACAGGACCGCGAGACGATCTGGGTCACTTCGCAGCTGGTCAGTCTGCCCGAATATGACGACGTGCGAGTTCCGCGGGCTGCCATGGCACAGATCGTCGACAAGGTCTGGCGCGGCATGAAATCCGACACGAGCAAAGGCTGGCTCTCGTGCCGGCGGGAGGAGCTGGACGAGGGCGATATCCTCATCGTCACCTCCAACGAGGAGGAAGAACAGGGCGAGACACTGCGCCGGATCACATGGACGCGCTACGCCGTTCGAGACGACTTCATGATCATCGCGCCCATTCATCTGGTGACCGCCGTCCAGTATCTCGACGAGCCGGAGCAGGTCGAGAGGGAGGCGGCGATGGACCGCGAAGTGCGCAACGCGATCTTCCTGCGCCCGCGGAACTAGCCTTGAGCGCGCCCATCCGCGCCGCGCGATCGGGCCGCGTGATCGGCAATTGGGCTGCCCGCCGCTGACTCAAGTCTGAAAATGTCCCCGACGCAGCGGGATTCTGGCGGCTAGGCCCTTGCGTCGCTAGGCCTTTCCCCCCATATGCCGGGCCGGGACCGGGGTGGCGGGACCGACGGTAAGCCGCTGCCCCCCTTTCATAAACCGTCATTCGTCAAGGGGGCTCCTTGGGCGCCACGGTCGGACCGGGCTAGAGGAGCCTGCCGGGAATAGAGGAAAAAAACATGTCCAAAGTCATCGGCATCGACCTCGGCACGACCAATTCGTGCGTCGCGGTCATGGAGGGCGGCAAGCCCAAGGTCATCTTCAACAGCGAAGGCGCCAACACCACGCCCTCCCAGGTGGCATTCCTGGAAGACGGCGAGCGCCTCGTCGGCCAGGCCGCCAAGCGCCAGGCCGTGACCAATCCCGAAGGCACCTTCTTCGCGGTCAAGCGCCTGATCGGCCGCCGCTTCGAGGACGGCGAGGTCAAGAAGGCGATGCAGCACTCGCCGTTCAAGATCATCCGCGCCGACAATGGCGACGCCTGGGTCGAGACGCGCGGCAAGAAATACGCGCCCAGCCAGATTTCCGCCTACGTCCTTCAGAAGATGAAGGAGACCGCCGAGGCCTATCTCGGCGAGACGGTCACCCGGGCCGTCATCACCGTTCCCGCCTATTTCAACGACAGCCAGCGCCAGGCGACCAAGGATGCCGGCAAGATCGCCGGCCTCGAGGTGCTGCGCATCATCAACGAGCCCACCGCCGCGGCGCTCGCCTACGGCGTCGACCACAAGAACCGCGCCAAGCACGAGATGAAGGTGGCGGTGTACGATCTGGGCGGCGGCACCTTCGACATCTCGGTGCTCGAAGTCGCCGACGTCGACGGCGAATCGCAGATCCACGTCATCTCCACCAACGGCGACACGTTCCTGGGCGGCGAAGACTTCGACGCCCGCATCATCGATTATCTCGCCGAGGAGTTCCGCAAGGAGCAGGGCATCGACCTCAGGAAGGACAAGCTCGCCCGCCAGCGCCTCAAGGAGGCGGCGGAGAAGGCCAAGATCGAGCTCTCCAACTCGATGCAGACCGAGGTGAACCTGCCGTTCATCACCGCCGACCAGAGCGGCCCCAAGCACCTGATGATCAAGCTGACGCGGGCCAAGCTCGAATCGCTGGTGGATGATCTCATCCAGAAGACGATCGAGCCGTGCCGGCTCGCGTTGAAGGACGCGGGCCTCAAGGCCGCCGACATCGACGAGGTGATCCTCGTCGGCGGCATGACGCGCATGCCCAAGGTCGTCGAGACCGTGAAGCAGTTCTTCGGCAAGGAGCCGCACACCGGCGTCAACCCCGACGAGGTCGTGGCCGTCGGCGCCGCGATCCAGGCCGGCGTGCTCCAGGGCGAAGTGAAGGACGTGCTGCTGGTCGACGTGACCCCGCTCTCGCTCGGCATCGAAACGCTGGGCGGCGTGTTCACGCGCCTGATCGACCGCAACACCACGATCCCGACCAAGAAATCGCAGGTGTTCTCGACCGCCGAGGACGGCCAGCAGGCGGTGACGATCCGCGTGTTCCAGGGCGAGCGCGAGATGGCGGCCGACAACAAGCTGCTCGGCCAGTTCGACCTCGTCGGCATCCCGCCGGCGCCGCGCGGCGTGCCGCAGATCGAGGTGACGTTCGACATCGACGCCAACGGCATCGTGCACGTGACGGCCAAGGACCGCGCCACCAACAAGTCGCAGCAGGTGCGCATCGAGGCCAAGTCCGGTCTCTCCAAGGACGAGATCGACCGCATGGTCAAGGACGCCGAGGCGCACGCCGCCGAGGACAAGAAGAAGCGCGAGCTCACCGAGGCCCGGAACGCCGCCGATCACGCGATCTATACGACCGAGAAGGCGCTCAAAGAGCACGGCGACAAGGTGAGCGCCGACGAGAAGGGCGCCATCGAGAAGGCGCTCGCCGATCTCCGCGCGGCCAAGGACGGCGAGGACATCGGCGCGATCCAGCAGAAGACGCAGGCGCTCTTGCAGGCTTCGATGAAGCTCGGCGAGGCCATGTACAAGGCCCAGCAGGAGAAGGAAGCCGCCTCGGCCAATCCGTCCGACAAGGACAAGGCCGATCGCGGATCGGGCGGCCCCGACGCCGGCGCCGGCACGGGCTCGGGCTCGGGCGGCAAGGACGAGAAGGTCGTCGACGCCGAATACGAGGAGGTCGACGAGAAGAACAAGAAGAAGAGCGCGTAAGGCTTCGGCTTGTCGCCGCTTCCCCCACTGGCATGTCGTCCCCGCGAAAGCGGGGACCCATGCCCGGGCCAAGAGGTGGCCTCCCGCTTTCGCGGGAACGACAGATGCGGGAGCGGGCGGGGAGCGGCTGATACGATGAAGGCTAAGACAGAGCCGCGGCACGTGCATCCATGAGCAAGCGCGACTTCTACGAAATCCTCGGCGTCGACCGGAAAGCCGACGAGGCTGCGCTCAAGAAGGCCTATCGCGCGAAGGCGATGCAGTTCCACCCGGACCGGAATCCGGGCGACAAGGCCGCCGAGCAAAAGTTCAAGGAGGTCAACGAGGCCTACGAGGTCCTGAAGGACCCGCAGAAGCGCGCGGCCTACGACCAGTTCGGCCACGCCGCGTTCGATCCGGCCCATGGCGCGCCCGGCCACGGCGGCTTCCGCCAGCACCCGGGCGGCTTCGAGTTCAACTTCGGCTCGGGCGGCTTCGCCGACATTTTCGAGGACATCTTCGGCGACATCACCGGGCGCGGCCGGCGCGGCGCCACGCGCGGACCCGAGCGCGGCCAGGATCTCCGCTACGATCTCGAGGTGACGCTCGAGGAGGCGTTCAAGGGCAAGAAGGCGACGATCCGCGTGCCCACCGCGGCGCGCTGCGATGCCTGCCACGGCTCGGGCGGCGAGGGCGGCGCCCGGCCCAAGCCGTGCCCCACCTGCGGCGGCCGCGGGCGCGTGCGCGCCAGCCAAGGCTTCTTCACCATCGAGCGCACCTGCGGCGCCTGCGCCGGCACCGGCGAGGTGGTCGACAAGCCGTGCCGGAAATGCCGCGGCGAAGGCCGCATCGTGCTCGACAAGACCTTGGCGGTGAACGTGCCGTCCGGCGTCGACGAGGGCACGCGCATCCGCCTGGCCGGCGAGGGCGAGGCGGGCCTGCGCGGCGGCCCCGCCGGCGATCTCTACATCTTCATCTCGATCGCGCCGCACGAGATCTTCCAGCGCGACGGCGCCCACATCCATTGCCACGTGCCGATCTCGATGGTGACGGCGGCCTTGGGCGGCGCCGTCGAGGTGCCGACCGTCGAGGGCACGCGCGCGCGCGTGACGATCCCGGCCGGCACGCAGTCGGGCGAGCAGTTCCGCCTGCGCGGCAAGGGCATGACCCAGCTCAAGAGCCAGATCCGCGGCGACATGATCATCGAGGTCGCGGTCGAAACCCCGGCCAACATGACCGCGCGCCAGAAGCAGATCCTCGAGGAGTTCAAGAAGGCCGGCGGCGAAGACGCGAGCCCCAAGGCGAAGAGCTTCTTCGCCAAGGTGCGCGAGCTCTGGGATGAGCTGAAAGGGTGAGGTCGCCCGTGTCGAGACTGGCCGCGCTCCTGGCTTTGACGATGGCGGTGCCGGGCCTCGCGAGTGCGCAAACAGGCGCGGGCGATCCGTTCGGCGCGCGCGATCCAGTCGCCTGTCCCACGCTTCGTCAATCGACGCCGCCCACGCCCGAACAGGCGGCGCTGCTCGTCCGCTGCAAGCGCGAGACGATCAGCGGCGGCGAGCTGTGGCTCGTCGAGAACGTGAAGGTGGCGCTCGGAGCGCCGCGCGCGTTCCGCGATCTCTACAACGTCATCGCCATGCCCGAGGCCGATGTGACCAAGCCGGTCTATCCGATCCGCGGTGGTTGGACGTGGTCGGTCTGCCGCGAGCGCCGCTTCGTGGCGGACCGCGAGCGCAACTGCCGCGAGAGCGATGTGATCGATGCGGTGGGCGCCTGCTGGCAAACCAAGGCGGGCGCCTGGGCCTGCGCCATGAGCGGCAGGACCCAGCCGGCGCGGCAGGGCACGTCGCCGCCGCGCTGAAGGGAACCGCGCCCCGCGTTCGCGGCGCCTGCGGGGACTACCTACGCATCGCGGCTGGGGAGATTCCGCTACTGTTCCTTGCGAAGTTTCGGCGGCGCGGCGAGCGTCTATCCTCGGCGCGATCGGGAGGAGATTTCCACGATTCTCCTCGCTTCACGCGAAAGGAAGATGCCATGAAACTTCCCCCTCAAACGGTGCCCGCGCTCTGGGGCGCGGCGGGCGGCGCGGCTCTGGTCGTGCTGTTGGGCTTCACGTGGTTCGGCTGGGTCACCGGCGGCACCGCGCAAAATATGGCGAAGGAGCGGAGCGAGGCCGCCGTCGTCGCGGCGCTCACGCCGATCTGCGTCGCGCGGTTCAAGGAAAGCGCCGACGCCGCCAAGAACCTCGAGACCTTCAAGAAGATCGAATACGCCTGGGACAAGACCGTGTTCGTCGAGAAGGGCGGCTGGGCGACGCCGCCCGGCGCGGACAAGCCCAGCACCGCGCTCGCCCACTCCTGCGCCGAGGCGCTCGGCAAGCAGAAGCTCTGACGCGCGGCGCTTTTCGGCCGCGCCACGTACCCGCCAAGGACGGCGCGGCCCAACGCGGGCGGCGGTGATGGGTGTGGGTGCCGCCGCCCGCGGCCAGGCGCGAGCGCCGACTTGCACCGCGAAACGCCCGCCGACGAAGCCACACGGCACCACGATCCCACCGGCCGCGGTCGAGCGGCGCAGTTCCGCCTGCGCGGCAAGGGCATGACCCAGATCCGCAGCCAGCTGCGCGGCGACATGATCATCGCGGTCGCGGTCGAAACCCCGGCCAACATGACTGCGCGCCAGAAAGCAGATCCTCGAGGAATTCAAGAAAGCCGGCGGCGAAGACGCGAGCCCCAAGAGCTTCCTCCAAGGTGCGCGAGCTCTGGGATGAGTTGAAGGGTTAGGGCTAACCGGCGTTCCTTATAGGAAGGGCGTTAGACCGTGATCTCGAGCGTAGTGCAGAGGTCGGGTGTCCGGCTCCAAATCGGCCCAAATTCGCTCCATTCGCTCAATGACGTCTGCCGCCTCCTGAATCGAAGCGACCGCCACATCCAATTCGGAACCGAAGCGCGGCTTCACGAGATCCTGTACGGCCATTGTCGCGCGCTCACGTATGTCCGCGCCATGTTGGTCACGCATTAGTGCGTATCCAACTCGGCGCATACGCTCGTTCAGCATTGTGTTTTTCGTTGACCAGTGATGAACCACAAAAGTGTTTCCACCGCGATGGTACGAAATCTCGGGAGTCAATTTTACACCAATAATTCCCATTGGCCCCTCGAATGTATCCTCGCGTGGTGCCTGATGCGGGCGAATCAACCGATGTCGCACAATTCGGCAGAAGCGTCGGAAGACCAATCGGATATGCTCCCGCTGTCGTTCCGGTACTGAGAGCACGAGAGTGTCTTCCGCTACGCGGGCGTCGACTCCCGAATAAAAAAACGGAGCGCATGGCCCGGCTTAGTGCGATCTGAGGCGGTGGACCGCTCTCACGCTCGTGAAACTTGCGCTGCTTAAGCTCGCCTACCATCTCATTCGATGGGAGATTTGCGACTCGGAGAAACGCCGATAGCCCAAACACAGTCTCGGGCATCAATAGCCTCCATTAATCGGAGGCCTGCGTTCACCTCCAACGTCGGTTGAGTGCCACGATGATTAGTATTGGTCTCACAATGTTCTCTTTCAGGTATTTTTCTTCCCGACCATGGCGATAGATGTGGAAAGGTGATTATGCGCCACATTCGGCGCGGGTGGTTCAAACTATTTTCGGCAGAGGCCGGGGTACCGGAACGATTTGTAGCTCACGATAGGCTTTCTTCGCTTCCACAATTCTGCCTGCACCTGCCTTTTCAGGCTTACGCCGCGCGGTTTCAGCCCAGGGGTCCTTAAACCCTTCGACGGTGCCCAGGTACGCAGCGGTGGCCGCCAATTCCAGTTCGATGGCTCCTATTTGCAAGGCAATCTGTGCAAACTTGGCTCGCTTTTCGCTCGAGGCCCCTCCTGGAGCGGTGAATATTGAGTAAACCCCACCCCAATCGGCCTTTCGCTCATCCTCATTCACGAGACCGAACGCACTGGCCATCTGAATCGCATCAGCCAGCTCTTCGCTAAACGGTCCATAGTGTCTGTACTCGAAGTGAAAGCCCTCGCCGAGGCCAGCGAGCTCCAGCAAATAAGCAATCTTTTGCAGCTTGGTCCGACCCACGATTCTTCCGCCAGCGTCACGAACCAAGTCAG
>SBBV01000534.1 GCA_005240015.1 Candidatus Odyssella thessalonicensis
CGCGGCGCCGAAACGAAGATGCGCGGCTAGAGCCGCGCGGTCCCACGCTTACAGCGCAAAAATCTCCATGTCGCCCTCGCGCCCCCTGAGCTTGTGGCGGCCCAATGAGCGCGGCGCGAAATCGGAGCCGAGATCGGCGCGCGTCGTTTCGCTGATGAGGACCGCCACGGCCTCCTCCTTGGGCGCCAGCACCTTGGCGAGCTGCTCGATGCGCTGGCCGACATTCACCATGTCGCCGATGATCGTGTAGTTGATGCGGCTCGACGAGCCGATGTTGCCCACGGTGGCGTCGCCCGAATGGATGCCGATGCGCATGCGCGTCTCGGGCATCCCGCGCGCGCGGCAGGCGGCGTTCTCCTCGGCGATCGCCGCGCGGATCGCGAGCGCCGCGCGGCAGGCGCGCTCGGCGCGGTTCTTGAGCTTCTCCGGTGCCCCCCAGAACGCCATCACCGAATCGCCGATGTATTTGTCGACGATGCCACCCTCGGCCTCGATGCAGGAATTGACGATGCCGAAGTGCCGGTTGAGATAGGCGGCGACGGCGGCCGCGTCCTGCGCCTGCGACGCGGTCGAGAAGCCGGCGATGTCGGTGAACATCACGGTCAGGTGCCGCTGCTCGGATTCGACCGCGCTCGCGTCGCCGGTCTTGAGGAGGTGGCGCGCCAGCGGCTTCGGCACGTAAGTCTCGAACCAGCGCAGCGCGCGCGTCATCGCGTTGAAGGCGCGCGCCTGCTCGTCGATCTCGCGGATGCGGCTTCGCGGCAAAGGCTGCACCTCGGAGACGCGGAGATCGCCGACCAGCGTCGCCGCCTCGGAGATGCGCCTGACCGGGCGCGCCAAGCGCCGGCCGATCAGCACCGCCATCACGATCGCACCCAGGATGGCGACCAGCCCTGCGGCTGCGGCCAGCACGAGGCGGCCGATGATGTCCCTGAAATCGGAGGTACGCGTGTAGAGGCCGACCAGCAGCGGCTTGTCGCTGTAGCCCGAAAGCTCGGTGTAGAAGAACGGATAGGTCTCGCCGGCGAAGCGGATCGTGCGGTTCTCGACCGGCGGACGCGCCACGAAGATCCGGCCGGCGTTGTAGCGGTCGTTCCAGAGCGCCGCCAAGACCGGGTCGCCGAAGCGCAGCAGCGTGGGCACCGGCGCTTCGACGCTGGGCCGCATCGCCTCGGATTTCATGTTCCAGTGCGCCAGCACGTGATCGCGGCCGTAGAGGATGAACGCGATGGCGTTCGACTCGCGGCCGACGCGGTCGACATAGTCCGAGAGCTCCTCGATGCTGATCACGGCGATCAGCACGCCCACCACCTGGCCGTCGCGGACGACCGGCTGCGCCGAGGCGATCACGGTCTGGCGCACCAGCGGATTGTAGATCGGCGGCGTCCAGCCGACCTCCTGGCGGGCCCAGGCCTGGCGCGCGACAGCGGCGACGTTGGGGAGGGCCGCCAAATCGGCCTCGCCGGTCTTGATCGCGTCGCCGACGCGCTGGGCGCCACGCGCCTTCAAGTCGGGGCGGACGAAGCTCAAGACGCGCAGTTGCGGCATGCCGGCGAGTCCGCCGAGCATGAACGCATCGAATTCCGCCGTGCGCTCGGGCGCGATCCGGCCGGAGCCGATCTCGGCGGCCATGAGCTTCAGCTGCGCCGCCGGCGTGTCGAGGTGCTCGCGCAGGCGCTGCTGCAGCTGGTGCACCGCGCTCTCGGCGCGGTCGCGCAGGAGCTCGATCGTGTTGCCGCTCGCGCTCCAGAACGCGAAGCCGAACACTGCCAGCATCGCGACGACCAGCAGGCCGCCGAAATTCGCGACCAGCGCCCACACCAGCGAGATGCGCCGGCGCTCGGCCAGCGCCCGCGCGGTGGCGACGTTTTCGGCGACTGGAAGAGGCGCTTCGGGCATGGGCGCGAGATTATCGCAGTGCCACCCCGATCGTCATCCTGAGCGAAGCGAAGGATCTCTCTGAGGCAGGTGCCGTGCGCCGCCTCCCACGCCGCGCCCGGTGCGCGAGAGATCCTTCGGCTTCGCTTCGCTCAGCCTCAGGATGACGGTGAAAGGGAGCCGCGGCGGCGCGCTAGAACGCGCGCTCGACGAAGATCGGATCGATGTTGCCGTTCCAGCGCTTCTCGTAGGCGTCGAGCAGCTCTTCGGCGAAGGTCGTATTCTTCTCGGCGGCGAGCTGGATGTCGTTGAGATAGGCGGTCTCGTCCTGGCCGATGCGGTCGTTCCGGGCGCGGTTCTTCAAGCCCTCGCGCGCGAGCGCCAAGACGCGCAGCGCGAGATCGCGCACGGTTTCGTTGCGGAACTTCGCCTTGAAGCCCTGCTTCGGCACCGCGTGGCGCAGCGCGTCGCGCTCGGCGGCGGTCCAGTCCTTGACCATGTCCCACGCCGCGTCGAGCGACGTCTGGTCGTAGAGCAGGCCGACCCAGAGGGCCGGCAGCGAGCAGAGGCTGCGCCAGCGCCCGCCATCGGCGCCGCGCATCTCGAGATACTTCTTGAGCCGCGCCTCGGGGAACAGCGTGGTGAGATGATCGGCCCAGTCGGAGAGGCTCGGCCGCACGCCGGCCAAGTTGTGGAGGCGCCCCTCCATGAACGCGCGGAACGACTGGCCGGCGACGTCGACGTATTTGCCGCCGCGGTAGACGAAGTACATCGGCACGTCGAGCGCGTAGTCGACGTAGCGCTCGAAGCCCATGCCGTCCTCGAACGCGAAGGGCAAGAGGCCGGTGCGGTCGGGATCGGTGTCGGTCCAGATGTGCTGGCGATAGGAGAGATAGTGGTTGGGCCTGCCTTCGGTGAACGGCGAGTTCGCGAACAGCGCCGAGGCGACCGGCTGCAGCGCCAAGCCGACGCGCAGCTTCTTCACCATGTCGGCCTCGGACGAGAAATCGAGATTCACCTGCACGGTGCAGGTGCGCAGCATCATGTCGTGGCCGAGCTTGCCGCGCTTCGGCATGTAGTCGCGCATGATCTTGTAGCGGCCCTTCGGCATCCACGGCACGTCCTCGCGCCGCCACTTGGGATCGAAGCCGAGCCCCAAGAGGCCGGCGCCGATCTCGTTGCAGATCGTCTTCGCCTCGCGCAGATGCTCGTGCACCTCGTCGCAGGTCTGGTGGATCGTCTCGAGCGGCGCGCCCGAGAGCTCGAGCTGGCCGCCGGGCTCGAGGCTTATCGCGCCCTTGCCTTTGGTGGCGCCGATCAGCGTCTGGCCTTCCTTGACCGGCGCCCAGCCGAAGCGGGCGAAGCCTTCAAGCAACGCCCGGATACCGTTCGGCCCCTCATAGGGCAGCCGCCTGAGCGTCTTCTGGTCGAACGCGAACTTCTCGTGCTCGGTGCCGACGCGCCACTGCGCGCGCGGCTTGGCGCCCGATTCGAGATGGGCGACGAGCTGATCGCGGCTTTCGATGGGGGTGATATCGGCGGCGGCGGGAACGGACATGGCCGCGTACTTAAGAGGCGAAATCGAATATGTCCATCGCCACGGCCGCGCAGGCCCTGCATGCCTCCACGAAGGTTGCAGGGAGGCGGGAAGGCGGGGAGAAAGAAGACCCACGACCAAGACACCAAGGCACGAAGGAGAGGGAAAAGCGCGCCGAAGGCGCGCGCTACGGGTCTTGGTGTCTTCGTGCCTTGGTGTCTTGGTGCTGAGCCCTCTCCCGTCTCCCTGCCAACGTTTTCGCTCATGTTCGAAGATACAAGCTTCGCACTGTTTCTCGCCGCCGCGTTCGTCGTGGCGGTAACGCCGGGGCCCGGCATTTTCTATGTGGCTGCGCGCACGCTCGCCGGCGGGCGCGACGAGGGCCTCGCCTCGAGCGTCGGCACCGGGCTCGGCGGCCTCGTGCACGTCGCGGCCGGCGCTGCCGGGGTCTCCGCCCTCGTGATGGCGAGCGCCGAGGCCTTCACCGTCCTGAAATTCGCCGGCGCGCTCTATCTCGTCTGGCTCGGCATCAAGACGATCCGCGAGGCGCGCCTGGTGCTCGATCTCAAGGTCGCCAGCACCGGCGCCGCGCGGGCGTTTCGCGAAGGCATCGTGGTCGAGGCGCTCAATCCCAAGACCGCCGCGTTCTTCCTCGCCTTCATCCCGCAATTCGTCGATCCCGCGGGCAGCGTCGCCCTGCAATTCGTGCCGCTCGGGCTCATCTCGGTCGCGCTCAACACCGCGGCCGACATCGCCGTGGCGTTCATGGCGTCAACCGCCCGCGCGGCGCTGACGCGCCGCCCCAGCGTGATCCGCCGCATCCGCGAGGGATCGGGCCTCGCGATCTGCGGCCTCGGCGTCTCGCTC
>SBBV01000085.1 GCA_005240015.1 Candidatus Odyssella thessalonicensis
GCCGCGGTCTACAGCAGCGCGGGCGTGCTCTTCCATCTCCCGCGCCGCTTCGATCCGACAAAGCCGTTCCACATCGTCCTGTTCCTGCACGGCCACGGCTCGGAGCTCGAGGACCTGCTTGTGGGAGGCCTCGATCTTCCCGGTCAGATCGATCGTTCCGGCGCCAACGCGGTCCTCATCGCGCCCCAATTGGCGCTCAACGCGCAGGAATCGGCGCCCGGCAAGTTCGTGGAGCCGGGCCGCGCCGCGTCGTTCGTGGACGAGGCCCAGACGCTGCTGCGCAGCGTCTTGGGCGGCGACGATGCGGCCTGGCGGCGCACGCCGATCATCATCGCCGCCTACAGCGGCGGCTACCGCACCGCGGGTCAGATCGTCAGCCACGGCGGCCTCGAGGACCGCATCGCAGGCCTCGTCATGCTCGATGCGTTCTTCGCGGATTCCGGCCTCTACGCGTCGTGGCTTGCGCGCAACCACCACCGCGCGTTTCTCTACGCGCTCTACACGCGCTCCTCCGCCGAAGAGACCAACTTGCTCAAAACGCGCCTCATCGAGCGCAACATCGCTTATGCGACGCGCGATGACGGCGGCCCGCTCACGGGCATTCGCATCATCGAGCTGGAATCCGCGCACGGCGAGGTGGCCGTGAAGGGACCCCCGGCCGAGCCCATCGGCGCTTTGCTGCGGCGTCTGCAGCGCTAGCGCACATCCCGATTAGGTAGACTCGGCGCTCAATCCGTAGGGGCGCGCTGCGCGCGCCCTGTCTCAGCCCGGCGCGCCCTCGATCTGCACGCACAAGGCGCGCGCAGCGCGCCCCTACGTGTGACACGCTTCCACCTAATCGGGACGCGCGCTAGCGGCGCGCCGCGGCTCACGCCGCCTTGATCAGTCCTTCCGCCTTCAGCGCCGCCTGCACCGCAGGGCGGGCGCCGACGCGCTTCCAATAGTCCTTGATCGCCGGCCACCGGCCGATGTCGATGCCGACATAGCGCGGCCAGTTCAGCACGGTGAAGAGATAGATGTCGGCGATCGTGAACATATCGCCCATCAGGTACTGCTTGCCTTGGAGCTCCTTGGCCAGCCAGTCGAAGCGGCTGGCGAGATCGTCCTTGAACACCTGCTTCGAGGCGTCGGGCAGCTTCTCGGCGAACTTGAACAGCGGCGTGTGGTTGCGGTGGATCTCGGTGGCGATGAAGTTCAGCCACTCGAGCATGCGGTAGCGCTCGGGCGTGCCGGCCGCGGGCGCCAGCTTGGCGGCAGTCTTCTGATCCGCCACATATTGCAGGATGACGGCGGCTTCGGTCAGCGACTGCCCGTTGTCGAGCGTCAGCGTCGGCACGTAGCCCTTGGGATTGATGGCGAGATAGTCGGCGCCGCTTGCGGTCTTCTTCGACTTGCCGTCGACCTTCTCGATGTCGAAGGCGAGGCCGGTCTCGCGCAGCGCGATGTGGCAGGCGAGCGAGCAGGCGCCCGGGAAGTAATACAGTTTCATGCGGAAGTTCCCTCTGATGTTTCGTTCGCGGCCGCCCGACCTAGGCGCCGCTGGATCGCGGCGCGCAGAAGCGCCCCGGGCCGCGCTTTCGCCCGTCATGGCGAATCGCTGCAAATTTGGCAATATCGATGTCGGCCGCTGCAAGGGAGGGGTACCGTGCCCATCAGGCGGATCGCGTTGGTCTTCGCTCTGCTGCTGGCGCCTGGAATTTCACGCGCCGGCATTCTGGAAGACAAGATCGCCGGCGTGTGGCGCAAGACCAATACCGCCGAGTGGCGGGCCGCGCCCGGGATAGGTCAGCTCGTCACGCTCGAGCTCTATCCGGCCGGTGCGAACGGCGTGGGCCGCGCCGTGCTAGTCCAACTCATCGCCGACGGCCGGTCGCACACGCAGGACGCGGTCTATCGTATCCACGATACCGGCAACCGATCGGCGGCGGATCGGTTCGAGCTGCAGCTCTCCTGGCGGCGCGCCGACGGTCGCAATGACGGCATCCGCTTTCACCTTGCGCGCGCTCACGGATCGCCACATGACCCTGGAATATCCGTCGGTCTTCATGGCGATCGTTCAGTCGCGCATCGCACGCTTCGCCCGCGCCCGCTAGGGGCGGAGCAGGCGAACCGTCGGACGGTTGCGGCGTTAGCACGAGGCAGATCGGCCATGAGCATGTCCGGCAATCTCGACGAGACGCCCGGCGCCGCCACCGCCACCATCGCCTTCGTCGACCTCGCAGGGTTCAGCGCGATCGCCGATGTCTTTGGCGATGCCGCGGCGGTGGGGGTGCTCGAGCGCTTCGAGGGAATGGTGCGCGACGCGCTCGGTGGGCTCGGCCCGCCGATCAAGTGGATCGGCGATGAGGCCATGTTGGCCTTTCCGGAAGCCGACATTGCGCTTCGGGTTCTGGGGCGATGGATCGCGGCTGACTAACCGGCGCGCCGGCGACCGGCGGGCCAAAGTCGCTCGCTCGCCATGCGCGCGCCTTCGGCCAGCGATTTGAGCTTCTCCCAGGCGATCGAGGGATAGATCGGCGGCAGCCTGGCGAAGGTGCCGAAGCCGCAATCGGTGCCGGCCATCACGCGCTCGCGCCCGACGATGTCGGCGAAGGCCGAGAGGCGCTGCGCCACGAGCTGCGGGTGCTCGACGTGATTGGTGTTGGTGTCGATCACGCCGGGGACCAGGATCTTGTCGTCCGGGATGCGCGCGCTCTTGAGATCTTCCCATTCGTGCGCATGGCGCGGATTGGCGGCTTCGAACAGCACCGCCTGCGGCCTGGCCTTCCAGACGAGATCGGCCACCTCCTTGATCGGCACGTCGTGCGTGTGCGGGCCCGCGTAATTGCCCCAGCAGAGATGCATGCGCATCGCCGAAGGCCCGATGTTGCGTGTCGCGTGGTTGATGGCCTCGACATTGCGGGCCGCAATGCGGCGGAACTCGGCCAGCGACAGGCCCTGATAGGCGAGGTGGCGGCTCATCGCGAGGTCGGGGCAATCGATCTGGAGCACGAAGCCGGCTCTCACGATCGCCTCGTATTCCTCCTGCATCGCCTCGGCCAGCGCCGCCACATAGGCGTCTTCGGTCGGATAGAACCTGTTCGGCATGAAGATGACGACGACGCCGGGCGAAGCCGCCGGCACGAAGGCCTCGACCGGCTTCGCGCGCTCGACGGCGGCGCGGAAATTCGCGAGATCGGCTTCGAGCGGCGCGCGGTCCTTGACCTTGATCGGCCCGCGGCAGGCCGGCGGATCGCGGCGCACCGGATTGCTCCCCGCGCGACGGCTGGCGAGGAAGCCGGGATGCGCGAGCAGATCGGCGGGCGTCCATTCGAGCGGCGCCGGCTCGCCGAAACCGGCGAGACGGTGCTTCAGATAGTTGACGTACGAGACCTTGCCCATTTCGCCGTCGCTGACGACGTCGATGCCGGCTTCCACCTGCTTCGCGACGACCTTGGCGACCGACTCGCGCACGCGCGCGGCGAGGCGCGCCGCGTCGTAGGCCTCGCCCTGATCCTGCGCCATCAAGAGCTCGATCAGATCATCGGGCCGCGGCAGGCTGCCAACGTGCGTGGTGAGAATGCGATCGGTGCTGTGTTTCATGTGTATGGCCTACGAGGCGTAGGGGCGCGCTGCGCGCGCCCTTGCTGCCGCTGCCAAGCCCAACGAACGCCCAAAACGGCGGTTTGGTCGAGGCTCTCACGCGGACACCCCGCCCCGGTTGAACCAGGGCGCGCGCAGCGCGCCCCTACGTGTTCAGATGCAGCGGCCTCCATCGACCTCTAAACATACACCCGTAAAGAAGTTCGCTTCGTCGGAGCAGAGGAAAACGGCGCCGGTGGCGATGTCTTCGGGCGTCGAGAGGCGGCCCAGCGGTATCGTCTTGATGAACGCGTCGCGCGGGTTCTGACCGAGAAACGAGGCGAGCAGCGGCGTGTCACCGGCGACCGGGCAAAGCGCGTTGACGCGGATCTTGTCGGGTGCGAACTCCACCGCCATCGATTTCGTCATGATGTTCACGGCGCCCTTCGAGGAATTGTAGACCGTCAAGCCCGGGCGCGGGCGCAGGCCGGCGGTGGACGCGATGTTGAGGAACGCGCCGCCGCCCTGCTTCCGGAAGATCGGCACGGCATGGAGCGCGGCGAGATAGATCCCCTTCACGTTGACGGCGAAGATGCGATCGAATTCCGCCTCGGTCACGTCGAGCATCGGCTTGTTGACGTGGGTCGTGCCGGCGTTGTTGACGACGATGTCGAGCCGGCCGAACGAGCGCACCGCGAGGCCGATCATCGCGCTCACGTCCGAGGCCTTGGTCACGTCGGCGCGGCAGCCGACCGCGTTGTTGCCGAGGCGCAGCGCCACATCCTTGGCGCCCTGCTCGTTGAGGTCCGCAACCACGACCTTGGCGCCTTCGCGCGCGAAGCGCCCGGCGATGCCCTCGCCGAAACCTTGCGCACCGCCGGTGACGACGGCGACTTTGTCCTGCAGTCTCAAAGCGTCCTCCCGTTGGTTCCTCTCGGTCGGTTTTCGGTAGGGGCGGGTCCCCGACCCGCGCATCAGCGTCGGCCCCGCGCGCGGCGTTCGACGATTTTCCCGCGGTACGGCCGACGGGCGGGTCGGGGACC
>SBBV01000574.1 GCA_005240015.1 Candidatus Odyssella thessalonicensis
CATCTACCGAGAAAAGGTTCTCCCGCTGCTCGGAGGATCGAGCTACCTCGACGACAGCCCGTTCCGCGAACGCGTCGCCGAAATCGTCGATGCCCGGCTGCTGGCTGCGGTCGCGCGCGAGCACGCCAAGGGCCGCCGCCTACTCGTGGTGACGGCTAACCTCGACGCGCAGCGGGGAACGGTGTGGGACATGGGTGCCATCGCATCGAGCGGCCAACCCGCCGCGCTCAAGCTGTTCCGCGATGTCGTCATCGCCTCGGCGAGTCCGCCCGGCCTGTTTTCTCCCACCTACATCGAGGTGGAAGGGAACGGGCGCCGCTTTCGCGAAATGCATGTGGACGGTGCCATCGCCGATCCGGTGTTCAGCCCCGCCGAGGTGCTGGCTTTGCTGCGGGTCAGAGTGGCGCGGCCGAGCGATATCGGCCGGACGCTCTACGTCATCGTCAACAACCGGATCGCGCCGCAGTTCGAATATGTGCGGAGCTCGATGATCCCCATCGTCGCCCGCAGCTTCTCGACGCTCTCCAAGCGCAACCTCGTCGCCGAGATCGACCGCGCCCATCGCGTCGCCGGCGAGAACGCGATCGAGTTCAATCTGACCTTCATCGATGACCGGCTCGCGCCGAAAGCGCCCGCCGAATCCTTCGACCTCGGCTACCGCCGGCAGCTCTACGCCCATGGGCGGCAGCGCGTGCTCGCCGGCGGCGCCTGGCTCAAAGCGCCGCCCGCGCCGAGCCATTGAGCGCGGGCAGCGTCGGTCGCGAGCGGCGGGTGCGATAGCGCCTGACCCGAGCCGGCGCGATCTCCCCTCCGGGCATGCCGCGCAAAAAAGCGGCCCGCTTCCGCGGGCCGCGCATCGCGTGCCTCTACGCCGCGCGCTAGTAGCAGACGCGGCCGTAGAAGCCGTCCCAGTAGCACCGCGGCGCGTAGTAATACGCCGGCGGCGGCGCGTAGGTGTAGCCCGGCGGCGTCAAGTGAACGAACGGGAAGATGGGATTGATGACGACGTCGGCCTTGGCCGGCGCCGTGGCAATCCCGGCGCTCGCCACCACGGCGAACGCAGCCGGAGCCAGCACCATCTTGAGGATCTTGCGCATGTTGTCCTCCTTTCGTCGGCTCGTCTCGGCCCCCGATCGCCGAGGCGTTTCGCTTCGCTGCGCCGAAGTCTCGCGAAATGCGCGCGAGATTATGGGCGCTCGGCGCCCGGCGATCGTGAATGGCCGAGGCGGCGGCCTTTCAGCCACCGCAATCTAGCCCGACGCGCGAGGGCCCAATTCGCTCCCCCGGGCGCGATCACGGTGTCTTGAGCGGAAGGATTCGGGCCCGAGGAAAGATCGACGCTGCAGGGGAACCCGGCGGATCGAGTCCGATTTCGCCACCCGAGTGCGCATGCAAGAGGTGCTCCCGCGCGAACGAAGCCAAGTCCGGGCTCCTGCGCCGCGGCGATTGCGCGCTTGCCGCCGGGCGCCGGCAGGTACCCTCGAAGACAGCGCCGCCCTCGCTGCTGAGCGTCTCGTGGACAAGATCGCTGCCTGCGGTAGAAAGGGTCAGGCCTCGCCAAGTCGAGGCCAAGGAGAACCGAAGACATGCGCATCGACGTCCACGCGCACATCGTCGACCGCGACTATCTCGAGGCGCTGACGCGCGTGCGCGGCCTCGTCAGCGAGCGCACCGCCGACGGCAAGACGCTGCTGCGGCGCGACGGCTACACGGTGATGTGGTCGCGGCCCGACATGTTCGACGTCGATCATCGCCTGCGCGAGATGGACCGGAAGCGCATCGACATCCGCATCCTCTCGCTCTCGACGCCCAACGTCTATCCGTGGGGCGGCGCCGAGCAGGTGAAGATGACGCGGCTCGTCAACGACGCGCTGGTGCGGATGGTGCGCGCGCATCCCGACCGCTTCGTCGGCCTCGCGAGCCTGCCGCTCCACGACGCCGCGGCGTCGCTCGCCGAGCTCGAGCGTGCTACGGGCGAGCTCGGCATGAAGGGCGTCATCATCGGCTCCAACGTCGACGGCATGGCGATGAACGATGCGCGGATGGAGCCGGTCTGGGCGCGCTTGAACGCGCTGCGCCTCCCCGTGTTCGAGCACCCGATGTTCCCCAAGGACACGAGCGCGCTCGGCGAATTCGAGCTGCCCTTGCGCGTCGGCCTCATCTTCGACACGACGCTCGCCGCGACGCGCATGATCTATGGCGGCGTCTTCCAACGCTATCCTGACTTCCCCTACATCATGGGGCACACGGGCGGCGCGCTGCTCACGATCCTCGAGCGGCTCGACAACGGCTACAAGCTGTTCCCGGATTGCCGGAAGTTCATCAGCCGCCCGCCGAGCGAGTTCGCGAAGCGGCTCTACTACGACACCTGCGCCTTCTACGCGCCGGCGCTCCGCATGGCGATCGAGAGCGTCGGCGTTTCGCAGCTCCTCTTCGGCACCGACGATCCCTTCATCGATTCGGATGCCGCGCACGTCGAGCGCCTCGCGCTCCCAGCGCCGGACCAAGCCGCGATCCTCGGCGGCAACGCGGCGCGATTGTTCGGCATTCGGTAGGGATGGAACAGGAGACGCAGAGGCGCGGAGGAGAGGTTTGGCGCGCCAAGGGCGCGCGGACAGAATCCTCTGCGTCTCTGCGCCTCCTGTTAAATCAATCGGTGCCGCCGCGCGCCAGGAATTCGAACACGCGCGTGTGGTCGCCGGTGCCGATTTCCGCCGCGGCGGCCTCCCAGAGGGCCACGACATCGCGGCCGATCGTGCCCGCCGTGCCGGCGGCGGCCAGCGCCGCGCGATAGAGGCGCAGGTCCTTCGCCATCTGATCGGTGCCGAAGCCGGAATCGAACGTGCCGGGCAGGACGTTGCGCATGTACTTGCCCTGCGAGGCGGCGCTGGCGCCGGTCGAGACGTTGACGACCTCGAGCATCGTCTTCAAGTCGAGGCCCTGCGCGCGGCCGAAATGCAGCGCTTCGGCCGTGGCGGCGGTCGCAGTCGCGGAGAGGAAGTTGTTGAGCAGCTTCAAGGCCTGGCCCTGGCCCGCGCGCTCGCCGACATGGAACACGTTCTTCGCCATCGCCGCCAGGGCGGCGCGATGCGTCTCGACGAGCGCGCGCGGCCCCGCGCACATGATCGAGATCGTCGCCGCGATGGCGCCGGCGCGGCCGCCGCTCACCGGCGCGTCGAGCCAGGCAAGGCCCGCCGCCGCCGCGCGCCGCGCCGCCTCCTCGGCGGCGGCGATGCCGATCGTGGAAAGATCGATCACGTCGACGGCGCGGCGGGGCTTGGCGGCGGCGATCTCGGCGAGCACCGTGTGCACGTCGGCGCCCGCAGGCAGGCTGAGGAAGATCGCATCGCACGTGCCCGCGATGACGGCGACGCTCTCGGCCGTCAGCGATCCCGGCGGCGCGCGTTCCTCCGTTCCCGCCTTGTCGAACACGCTCGGCCCGAAGCCGGCCTTGGCGAGGTTGGCCGCCATCGGACCGCCCATGCGGCCGAGCCCGATGAAGCCGTAGGCGATGTCGATGGTCATTTCGGCGCCCGCCTATTTGGGCGGCTTGATGCCCTTCTCGTCGAGCACCTCGCGCGCGAGGCGGAACGCTTCGACGCCCGCCGGAACGCCGGCATAGACCGCGACGACGTGGAGCGCCTCGCGGATCTCGTCGAGCGAGACGCCGTTGGTGAGCGCGCCGCGCATGTGGATCTTGAACTCGTGCGGGCGATTGAGCGCGGAGAGGATCACGAGGTTGAGCAGGCTGCGGTCGCGCCGCGAGAGGATGCCGCGGCCCCAGGTGCCGCCCCAGCAATACTCGGTGACCATGCGCTGGAATTCGCGGTTGAACGAATCGGCGGCCGCGAGCGCCTTGTCGACGTAGTCGGCGCCGAGCACGGCTTTCCGCTCGCGCAAGCCCGCATCGTATTGCTCCTGGCTCATCGTCTCCTCCGTTTCTTCGGGTTCGCGCGCACTCTATCATCGCGGCGCGAGGAGGGAACGCCCATGGCCGCATTGCCCGAATACCGCGTCTACGCGCTGAAATACGCCGAGCGCGTGGGGCGGCGCGCCGAGCATTTCCTGGGCGGCGATCCGCACGACGGGCCGCATCCCATGGACTATTTCGTGTGGGCGATCGTCGGCGAGGGGCGCTGCTGGATCGTCGACACCGGCTTCGAGCACGCGGAAGCCGCGACGCGCGGGCGCAAGATCCTGCGTACGGCAGGCGAAGCGCTCGGCGCGATCGGCATCGATGCGGCCAAGGCCACCGACGTGATCGTCACACACCTCCACTACGACCACATCGGCGGCTTCGGCCAGTTCCGCGCCGCGCGCTGGCACCTCCAGGACAAGGAGATGGTCTACGCGACCGGCCGCCACATGGCGCATCGCGCGATCAGCCATGCCTACACCGCGGACCAGATCGCCGGCATGGTACGCCACGTCTTCGCCGGCCGCGTCGCATTCCATGACGGCGACACGGAGCTGGCACCCGGCCTCTCACTGCATCTCCTCGGCGGCCACACGATGGGCATGCAGGCGGTGCGTGTGCGCACGCGGATCGGCTGGATCGTGCTCGCTTCCGACGCCTCGCACTACTACGAGAATTTCGAGACCGGCCGCCCGTTCTACATCGTGCACGACATCGGCGGCGTGCTCGACGGCTATCGGAAGCTCAAGGCGCTCGCCGACGATCCCAGCTTCGTCGTACCCGGCCACGATCCGCTGGTCTGCAAGTACTATCCGGGCGAGGTGGACGGCATCGCGTATCGGCTAGATGCCGAGCCGAAGCGATAGTACTCCGCCTTCGTCATGCTGAGCGAAGCGAAGGATCTGGGACCGCGCGCCTCCAGGCGCGCCCCTTGTCCCGCCGTGAGGAAGAGCGCGGCTGGAGCCGCGCGGTCCCATGTCGCTTCGCTCAGGATGACGATATATTCTGTGTCGCGGTCTTCGGGCGGTTAGCTCAGCGGTAGAGCATCTCGTTTACACCGAGAGGGTCGGGGGTTCGAAACCCTCACCGCCCACCATTTCCCCTCGGCACCGCGGGTTTTTTGAACTCCGATTCGGCGGCGCTATGCCGATGGGCCTAATCCCGACGGCCGAAGGGCCACAGCCATCGGTTGGGCTAATATGCCAACCGAGCAGCGCCTTTCCGGCGCGCCGGGGTGGGACGATTTGGCGATGTTGATCCGCAATCACGAAGAGGGCGAAGGGCCCGAGCGATGGACGGCGGCGCTGCGGCGCCTGCGCGCTGCGCCTGGCGATGGCGCGGCGCGGGCAATGTTCGGCGCCGACACCATCGTCCTCTGGGAGCCGGAGGCGATGGACCTGCCGCTGCCGATCTTGCGCTTCCTGCTCGACTGGTGGCGCGCGCGGCGCGTGCCGGGCGGCGGGCTCCCGCCGGCGAACGTCTCGATCGATCCGCTCGAGCTGCGTCCCGCGCTCGGCCACATCATGACCATGGACGTGCTGCCCGGCGCCCATGATTTCCGCTACCGGCTGTTCGGCACGGTGGTCGCCGAGCGCTCCGGCTTCGATCTCACCGGCAAGCTCGTCTCCGAGGTGCCGGCTCCCCCCGATGCGGTGATCTGGTTCCGCGCCACCTACGCCGCTGCCGCGCTCGAGCGCGCACCGCTCTACACCGAGCACACGCCGTGGTCATCGAGGTCGGTCACGCGCTGGTACCGGTTGATCCTGCCGCTCGCGGGCGCCGACGGCGCGGTGCGGCGCTTCCTCGTCGGCAACGTGCCGGGCGAGATGCGGCAGCCCTCTGTCGCCTGGCTCGAAGAAATGGCCCCGGCCAGCACCAAGTAGGCTTCGCCGCTATTTCGACGAGCGGCGGCGGCGCGACGAGGCCGCGCTTTTTCGCGGCCGCGGCGCTTCCGCCTCCATCTCGAAGCCGATGCTCTCGCAGTCGGGATAGACGTCGGGCTTGCGCGTCGAGACCTTGACGCGGCGGACGCCGCCGCGCGCGAGGCAAAGCTCGAGGATCTCGCGGCACAGCGTCTCCTGCAGATTGAAATGGCGGTTCTTGACGATCGACATGATCCCGGCGCGGATGAAGTCGTAGTCGAGCGCGTCCTCGATGCGGTCGCGGGGGTCGGGCATCGCGTCGGCGAGCTCGAGCTCGACGTTGACGAGCACCATCTGCGGCGCGCTGCGCTCGAAATCGTGGATGCCGATCGAGACCGGCAGCCGGTAATCCTCGAGGATGATGCGACGCGTGAGCGAGGGCTTCTTCGGCTTTGCGTTCATTCGACTGCGCTCACAGGAAGGCGACGTCGCGCGGCATGCGCGCGAGATACTGGCCGCCGTCGATGACGATGGTGTGCCCGGTCATCGACGGCGTTTCGAGGATGAAGCGGATCGCGCGCGCGATGTCCTCGGGCGTGCAGCCGCGTTTCAGCGGATTGTTGCGGTGGGTGCGCTCGAAGTCCGCCTGGGTCTGCTTGCCGCTGATGAGCGCGATGCCGGGTGCAACGCCATTGACGCGCACCTTCGGCGCGAGGGCCAGCGCCAGGGTCCGCGTCGCGCCCTCGAGCGCCTGCTTGCTGATCGTGTAGGAGAAGTAGTCGGGGTTGGTCGCGAATACCTTGTTGTCGAGCATGTTGACGACGCTGCCGGTCTCGCCCTCGGGCAGCGATTGCGCGGTTGCCGCGAACGCGCGCGCGAGCAGCACGGGTGCCGTGAGATTGGCCTGGAGATGCCGCGCCCAGCCTTCGTCGGTCGCCGTGCCGGCCTTGTCGTATTCGAAGATCGAGGCGTTGTTGACCAGCGCCGCGAGCGGCGGGCCGCGCCTGGCGCAGGCTTCGATCAGAAGGTCGGCATGGCGCGAATCGAGCTTCTCGAGGTCGTAGGCGACCGTCGAGGCAGCACCGCCGGCGGACTTGATCCTGGCCGCCACGGCTTCGGCCTCGGATTTCGAATTGCGGTAGTGCACGTGCACGAACCAGCCGGCGGCGCCGAGCGTCGCCGCCACGACCGCGCCGATGCGCTTGCCCGCGCCGGTGACGAGCACGGCGCGCTCCAGTGGGCGAGGGGCGGCGGGATCGGGCATGGTGGTTCAGACAGGCCGGCTGAAACGGCTCGGCGGGGATAACCTCCGCCGCTTCGCGTGGCAAGGCGCCTCTCCCTGCGCTACCACAGCCGCGCGAAGAGGGGGGGCACCGCCGAAATGCCGGATTTCCTGAGCCCAGCGCAGCTCGGGCTCTCGCCAAGCCAGATCGCGTTCTGCTTCGCCATCGTGCTGGCGGGCGGTTTCATGCGCGGCTTCACCGGCTTCGGCTTCGCCATGGCCGCAGTGCCGTTGTTGGCGCTCGTGATCCCGCCGGCCCGCGCCGTGCCGTTCGTCGTGCTGCTGCAGCTCATGGCCGGCATTTGGGACTGGCGCGAGGCGAGGAAGGCGCATTGGCCGAGCCTGCCGTGGCTCATGGCCGGTGCGGTCATCGGCACGCCGCTCGGCACGCTGGGCCTCGCCGCCATGAGCCCGGATTGGGCGCGGCTCGCGATCGCCGGCGCCGTGCTGCTCGCGGTGCTGCTGCTTGCGCGCGGATTGACGTTCGCGGCAATGCCGAAGCCGCCGGCACTCGCCGCCACCGGGCTGCTCTCCGGTCTCTTGAACGGCATTGCGGCCATGCCGGGCCCGCCGGTGATCGTGCTCTATCTCGCCGGCGCGGTCGCGGTCGAAGTCGGGCGCGCCTCGCTGCTCATCTACTTCTCGGTCAACAACGCCGTCGGCGCCGCCTCGGCCGCATCAGCGGGCCTGATCCCGCCCGGCACGCTGATCTTGGCCGCGGCCGCGCTGCCGCTGCTGCTCGGCACGCAGTGGCTCGGGCGCCGCCTGTTCTTGCGCGCAAGCCCCGGACGATACCGCCAGGTGGCGCTGATCTTCCTCTCCGTGCTGGCCGCGATAACCGCCGCGCGCGCAGGCTTCGCCCTGCTTTTCGCGCAGTGAAGCTAACAGGGAGGGGGGAGGCTTGGCTTGGCGCGCTGCGCGCGCATTCCAGTTTCTCCCCGACTCCCCGGCTCCCTGTTCACTTACTTTTTGGCGGGCGGCCGGAGCGCGCATGCCCGATGACGATGCTCCAGAGCTCGCGCTTGCGGGCATAGGGCATCGCGGCATGCGCCGGGCTCGTCGAGGGCAGCGCGATCATCGGTGTGGCCACGCTCGCGCCGAAGAATTTTCCGAACAGGCGCGCGCTGGTCGTGCCGTTGCAGAAGATCGTGTGGATGCCGGGATGGCGCGCGAGCAGCCCGGGAACGTCGTTGGGCGTGGTGTTGCTGATGCTGCTGTCGGCCGCGCCCACCCGTTCGCAGCTCTCGAGCACGTCCCAGAGCGCGATGCGGTTCCGCCGCATCAGGTCGAGCCTCTCGGGATAGGCGAGCTCCCGGCCGCCGGCCAGGAGGTCGCGCATGATCCGCCAGAAGTGATTGCCGGGAAAGCCGTAGTACTGCTGCCGCCGCAGCGCTTCGGGCCCCGGCATCGTGCCAAGCACAAGCACGCGCGAGCGCGCGTCGGCGAGCGGCTTGAAGCTGCGGAGGAGGTCGCCGGCTGGCGCGAGGCGCGGAGGCAGAGTGGCGCGGTCGTGCGGCATGATCAGCGCAACTTAGCGGCCGGCCGCGGCGCCGCAACCCCGTCAACGGCGTCTGCCGACCGCCCCCTTGTCGGCCCGGGCTGCCTGTGCCACATACCCCTTTCGACCGGAGCGTGGCGCAGTCTGGTAGCGCACTAGCATGGGGCGCTAGGGGTCGCAGGTTCGAATCCTGTCGCTCCGACCATTTCGGGCAGGCGAAAACGGGCCGACGCAGGCCGCCCAAAAGGCGGCTTCGCGCCGGCCCGTTTCTGTTTCAGGCCTCAGCGGGCGAGGGCCTGGCGGCCGCTCTCGGTCAGCCTGCACACCTGCCAATCGGGCTTGAGCGGATTGGCGAACCACGGCGTCGCCCAGCCCGCATCGAGGCAGGCGCGCACCATTTGCGGGCTCACCCGCTTTCCGTCGCGATCGAACAGGGGCAGCTTGCCGCCGGGCTGGTCGAGCCCGCGGCTGAGCCAGTTGCGCTGGGCCGGGCTCGGGCGCGCGCGTGACGATTCCGAGCCGATTTCCTCCGTCCCGTGCGTATTCTTATGCCCGTGCAGCATGGTTTCCTCCGCGCTGCAGCATTATTTCTGCTGCGCCGCAACCGAAATGCCGCTGCGACGCAGTTCAGGCCTAAGATAGTCTCGCCGCCGCAACTTGTCGATGCAGGAAAAAATGCCATGGCAACGCGATTCCTCTATGTAACCGCGGCCAATCCCGAAGAGGCGCGCAAGATCGGCGAGGCGCTGGTCGCCGAGCGCCTGGCCGCCTGCGTGAACATCCTCTCGCCGATGTCGTCGATCTACTGGTGGCAGGGCCAAGTTCAGCGCGACACCGAGGCGGTGCTGATCGCGAAGACGCGCGCACCGCTGATCGAGCACGTGATCGCGCGGGTCAAGTCCTTGCACAGCTACACGGTGCCGTGCGTCGTGAGCCTCGCCATCGAAGAGGGCAATCCGGATTTCCTCGGCTGGATCGAGGCCGAGACACGCGGCGCGCCGGTGGCGGAGGCGAAGCCGTGAGCAGGGTCGCCTCGCTCGACCATCTGGTCCTGACCGTCGCCGACATCGCGCGCACCTGCGCGTTCTACACGCACGCGCTCGGCATGCGCGTCGAGCGCTTCGGCGAGGGGCGCGTGGCGCTGCATTTCGGCTAGCAGAAGATCAACCTGCACCAAGTCGACCGCACCTTCGAACCCAAGGCCAAGGCGGCGACGCCGGGCTCGGCCGATCTCTGCTTTCTCCTCGCGGGCACGCTCGAGGAGGCGATGACGCGGCTCGAGGCGCTTGGAGTCGGGATCGAGGAAGGTCCGGTCGAGCGCACGGGCGCCACCGGCCGGATCCGATCCGTCTATCTGCGCGATCCTGACGGCAATTTGATCGAGCTTTCGACTCCGCAAGCCTCGTCTGCGCTCGCTTCGGCGCCGTAAATCGGCGCAACCCTTTTTTCGTTCAGGGAAGCGTAGTAAATTCCCTCTAGACTTGGCCCCGCCAGACCTGAGCCGCGTGGCGCAAGGAGAGAAGAACATGAAACTTGGCGTGCTGGCCTTCTTTGCCGTGGCGCTCGCTGCCCCGGCCGCGGACGCGCAGGGTCTGTGGTGGGTCGAAGGCGACCGCTACTGCAGCGATTTCGGCAACCGCTCGCGCAACAGCGCGATGTGCGGCAATCCCAAGAAGGGCGAGAGCGAGCCCAAGCCGACCTACCGCCTGGAGTTCACCACGCCGCGCATTCCGTTGATCGAAGATGCGCAGGGCAGGCAGGGCACGGTGCCGGCGCCCGCCGACCGGCCCGCCGCGGCTCCGCAGCCACAGCAGCGGCGGCAGTAGCGCTGCATCCCCGCTTTACGCGCTTCGAGGCACCGCTCCGAAGTGGAGCGGCGCACCTCAGCATGAGGCTCGATTCTTCGGGCCCTGATCGCCTTCCTTGCAGCCAAACCCCAGCCTCATGCTGAGGCGCGCCGCGCCCTTGCGCGGCGCCTCGAAGCACGTAAGGCGCGGATGCGGCGGCTATTCCGCCGCCTTCTGTGTGGCGCCCGCGGCGGTCTTGGCCAGCGCCTGATCGAGATCGGCGATGATGTCGTCGATCGTCTCGATGCCGACGCAGAGCCGGATCACGTCCGGGCCGGCGCCGGCCCGGACGTGATCCGGCTCTGCGTCGGCATCGAGAC
>SBBV01000237.1 GCA_005240015.1 Candidatus Odyssella thessalonicensis
CTCACGCGCGCGGCGCTTCCGCGTGCACGCGCTGCGCCGTCGGCGTTCTGCGCGTGCCCCAGCCGCGCAGGCGCCGGCGCAGCGGCTTTTCGACGTAGAGATAGGAGAGCGCGGAGAGCCCGAGCACCAGCGCGAAGTAGAGCGCGAAATCGAGGATGTTCAGCAGCTCGATGTCCAATTCGCGCGGCCCGTACCATTCCCAATAGAAGCCGATCGGCTGGTGCAGCGCGTAGATCGAGTAGCTGATGTTGCCGAGGAACACGAGCGGCGCCGTCGAGAGCGCGCGATAGGCGAAGTGCCCCCTCTGCGCGGCGCCCAGGATCAGGAGGCTGAAGAAGATCGCGAGCACCGCGTTCGAGCGGATGCGCGCGGGCAGATCTTCGAGGTCGGCGAACAGGATCATGAGGCCGACCGCGCCGACGGCGAACATCCAGCCGGCCAGGGCCGGGGAGGGCCGCGGGCCTTCGAGATGCATGCGCCCCAGCGCCACGCCGAGGATGAACTGCGGCAGGTGAAACAGCGGGAAGAACTGCGCGAGGTTCCAGCCGTCGGGCCCTTGCTCGCCGATCGGCGCCATCACGACCACGCGGAACGCCGCCACCGCCACGACGAGGAGATAGGCGCCGGCCGCGAACGCGGTGCTCGAGACGAAGCGCTGCGCCCAGAGGATGAGCGGGAAGCTCAGATAGAGGAACCACTCGACCGACACCGACCAGGCCGGCGGATTCCACGAGAGTGCGGAGGGTGGCCACCACGATTGCAGCGAGGTCAGCACCAGTACCGCGTGGGTCGAGAAGTCGCGCGGGTTCTCCTCGTCGAGGAAGAAATAGGCGGCGACGAAGAACGGCAGCGCCAGCAGCAGCCCGAGATAATAGGCGGGCGCCAGCCGCGCGAAGCGCGCCACGAAAAAGGCGCGCAGGTCGAGCTTCGGGCGCTCGCCGCCGGTGCCGAGATAGACGTAGCCGAGCACGAAGCCCGAGAGCACGAAGAAGAACGTGACCGCGTCATAGCCCGTCTCCAGCCAGTTCTGCAGGAAATCGGGCATGCGCGTGAAGCGCTCGGGGTCGTAATGGAAGGCCACGACCACGGCGGCGGCGAAAAACCGGAGCGAGGTGAGGGGGAGGATGTCGGGGCGCTTGGCCGGGACGTGCATTATGCAGCTTCGCTTTTGTGGGGGGCTCAGGCGCAAACTACGCGGTTCGGTGACGGCAGCAACGAGACTCTTGCGCGCGACCTGCCGCGTCCGAAGCTTGGAATACCGCATTTGCCCGGAAAATGGGCGGAGGAAATTGCCCGCACGGGTTATGATTACGAGCGCCGCGCGGCGCGCGTTGCCCGCGCGCGCCGCGGTGGCGCCGGCGCGCCGAACAGTCCGCGCGCGACCAGGCGTGTGAATTCGTCCGCCACGCGATCCAGGCCGAACTCGGCCGCGGCGCGCGACCAGCGCGCCACGGTGTTGCACATGCCGAGGATGGCCAAGGTCGCGAGCTGCGCGTCGATCGTCGCGGCGATCACGCCGCCGCGCTGGCCCTCCTCGATCAGCGCGCGCCAGAGCGCCTCGTACGCGTGCGCCTGGGCATCGAGCGGCCGGCGCAGCGATTTCGGCAGGTCACGGCGCTGGAACAGGAAGGCGTGGACGTAGAAGCGCTGCTCGAGCATCGGCTCCAAGTGCGCGCGGATCGCGCGGCGCACCTTCTCCTCGACCGGCAGAGAGGCGGCATAGATGGCGCCGAGGCGTTCGACGAAGGCGGTGATGCCGGTGCGGCAGATCGCTTCCAGGATCGCGGTCTTGGAGGGGAAATAGTAGTAGATCGCGGCCTGGCGCACGCCGAGGCGCGCCGCGATGTCGCGCATGCTGGCGCCGTGGAAGCCGCGCTCGGCGAACACGCCGGCCGCCGTCATCAGGATTTCCTCGCGCCGCCGCGCGTGCCGTGTCTTCGGCCGCCCCGGCCCGCGCTTCAGGCGCGCGTGATCGGACATGGGGGCAACACTAGACCGTCACCCTGAGCGAAGCGACACGGGACCGCGCGGCTGCAGCCGCGCTCTTTCCCGGCGGCGGGGACAACGGCGCGCCTGGAGGCGCGCGGTCCCAGATTCACCGCTTCGCTTGCGATGACGAAAACCTGCAGCGCCCTTGCCATTTATTGAACGATCGTTAAATTAATTGCGGGGGAAGGACACTATGCAATGGCAGAGCCGGCACCCAATCGTCTGACACGCGAAAATCAGCCGACGAGCGAAGGCCCGTACCGCGCGAAAGGCTCGCCGCAGCGCGACCTGGACGCGGCGTGCGGCTTCGAGGTGCGCGACGATTTCGAGCGCTTCAATCAGTGCAACGACATCTACTCGCGCGCCCAGTGGGACGAGCGCGTCCGCTCGAAGAAGGCGATCGACTGGTTCAAGGGCATGTTCATCCCCGGCTTGGGCGCCCGCAACGCCGAGGGCTACGGCGTCAAGGACTTCGCGCTGCGCAACGCCGGATGGATGGGCACCAACCTCGTGATCCAGCGGAGCCTCGACCAGGACCGCGTCGACGCGTTCGGCGACTACATCCGCCCCTTCTCCGAGCCCAATCCCGACAAGATCGAGGTGCCCTCGCCGGCCGAGATGAGCGAGGAGATCAAGCGCGTCTCGCGCCTGTTCGGCGCCGACGGCGTCGGCATCACGGCCTACGATCCGCGCTGGCACTTCACCGACAATTTCTCGATCAAGACGCTGACGCAGAAGCCCTATCGCTTCCCCGAGGATCTGCCCAACGTCATCGTCGTGATCACCGCAATGCACTACGAGGCGGTGAAGTGCTATCCCTCGGCCACCGCCGGCGTCGCGGTCGGGCACGGCTACTCGAAAGACTGCGAGCTCGTGCAGAGCATCGCCACCTACATCCTCAACCTCGGCTATCGCGCGATCGCGTCGGTCAACGATTCGAGCCAAGCCATCCCCTACGCGATCCAGGCAGGCTTGGGCGAATACGGCCGCAACGGCCTGCTCATCACCAAGGATTTCGGCCCGCGCGTCCGCATCGGGCGCATCCACACCGACCTGCCGCTTACGCACGACAAGCCGATCCGCTTCGGCGTGCGCGAGTTCTGCGACACGACCTGCCGGCGCTGCGCCGAAGCCTGCCCGCCGCAGGCGATCTCGCACGACGCGCCGACCGAGAGGGTGCCGACGCAGTCGCAGATGAAGGGGATCCGCAAATGGCAGGTGGATCCCGAGCGCTGCTTCAAGTTCTGGACCAACCAGGGCACCGAATGCGGCATCTGCATGCGCGTCTGCCCCTACAACAAGGATGTTTCGCGCTGGTGGAAACGGCTCTATTACCGCTTCTGGCAGCGCCTGGCCGCGTCGCCGCTGAAGCGCGCGGCGCTCAAGCTCGACGTGGCCTTGGGCTTCGGCAAGCGCATGAAGCCCAGCGAATACTGGCGCCGGTTCCGCACGCGCTGACCGGGCCGGCGCCGAGGTCGCGCCTCATGCAGACGAATCTGGTGCGCGCGCTCCGCGCCGTGATCCGCCACAACGGCCTGCGCCCCGCCATGCTCGACGTGGCGAAGAGCTACAGCTGGAGGGAGTTCGGCGAACGCGTCGGGCGCGGGGCCGGCGCACTGCAGGCGCAAGGAGTCGGCGCCGGTGCGCGCTTCGCGGTGCTGGCGCGCAACGGCTTCCGCTTCGAGGAGCTGAAATGGGCCGGCTTCTGGCTCGGCGCGATTCCGGTGCCGATCAACTGGCGCCTGGCGCCGCCCGAGATCGCGGCGCTGCTCGAGGATTCGGGCGCGGTGGCGCTGCTGATCGAAAATCATTTCCAGGGTGTGCTCGATCATGCGGCGATGAGCGCGTGGAAAAGCAAGGCGATCCTGATCGGCGACGTCGCGGGACCGACCCTCGGCGCCTATGAGGAGATGCTGGCGCGCGCCGCACCGCCGTCGCCCGCCGATCCCGCGCCCGACGACGACGCGATGCTGATCTACACCGGCGGCACCACGGGGCGCAGCAAGGGCGTGCGCCTCACCCACGCCAACATCATTGCCAACGCGATGGCATTCGGCCTCGCGATCGGCGCGCGCCGCGAGCAGACCTATCTCCACGCGGCGCCGATGTTCCACTCGGCCGATCTGCTGGCAATGGGCTGGTTCCTGCAGGGTGCCGCGCAATGCTTCCTGCCGGCGTTCTCGCCCACGGCGTTCCTCGAGGCGATCCAGCAGTTCCGCGTCGGCGCCGTCGTGACGGTGCCGACGATGCTGGTCGCGACGGTGTCCGATCCCAATTTCGTCAAATTCGATCTCTCGAGCCTCAAGACGCTGATCTACGGCGCGGCGCCGATGGCGATCGAATGGATCGAGCGCGTGGCCAAGGCGTTTCCCGCGGTCAACTTCTCGAACAGCTACGGCCTCACCGAGACCGCGCCCGATCTCACCGTGTTCGATCCCTTGGAATTCCGCGCCGCGATCGAGCGCGCGGCCGCAACCGGCGACCGCTCGGGTCCGCTCACCTCGGTCGGCAAGCCCAATGCGGGCAACGAGATCAGCATCGTCACACGCGAGGGCCGCGAGGCGAAGCCGGGCGAGGCGGGCGAGCTCATCGCGCGCGGGCCCAACATCATGAAAGGCTATTGGAACCGGCCTGAAGAAACGGCGGCCGCGCTCAAGGATGGCTGGCTCCACACCGGCGATATCGCGCGCATCGACGAGGACGGCTACGTCTATCTGCTCGACCGCTTGAAGGACATGGTGATCACCGGCGGCGAGAACGTCTATTCGTCGGAAGTGGAGGCGGTGCTGCATCGGCACCCGGCCGTAGCCGAGGCGGCCGTCATCGGCGTGCCCGACGAGCGCTTGGGCGAAACCGTCATGGCCGTGATCGTGCCGAAGCCTGCCACGGCGCCGAACCAAGAAGAAATCGCGCAGCACTGCCGCCAGTTCCTGGGCGGCTACAAGATTCCGCGCCGCTTCGCCTTCGTCGAGCGCCTGCCGCGCAGCGCCATGGGCAAGGTGCTGAAGACCGAACTTCGCAAGTCATATGCCGGAACGCGGTAGCTCGCGCGGAGCCGCGGAGATTTCGAGAGTCTCCTCCGCGTCTCCGCGTGCCCGTCACCTGGCCCGCCGCCGCTCGGCGCCCGGCGAGACGCCCGTGACGCGGCGGAACGCGGTCGCGAACGCGTAGGCGTTGCGGTAGCCGACGCGCTGTGCCACCTCGGCGATACCGAGCGCGCTTTCGCGCAAGAGATTGGCCGCGACCGTCATGCGCCAGCGCGTCAAATAGGCGAGCGGCGTCTGGCCGAGTGTCGCCGTGAACGCGGCGGCGAAGGCCGAGCGCGAGCGCCCGGTTTCGCGCGCGAGCCGCGCCACGGTCCAGTCGCGCGCCGGCGCCGTGTGGATGGCTTCGAGCGCGCGGCCCAGCGCCGGATCGCGCAGCGCCGCGATCCAGGCGACATTCGCGGCGTCGGGACGCTGCAGGCACGTGCGCAGCGCGTAGACGAGCATGAGGTCGATGAGGCGGTCGATCACGGCCTGGCTGCCGGCGCTCGGCCGATCCAGCTCGTGCGCGAGCGCGTCGGTGAGGGCCTTCAGCTGCGCGTGGCCGCCGATATCGGCGGCGCTCACGTGGATGATGCGCGGCAGGCCGCGCAGCGCCGAGAGCAGCGTGGTCTCGAACTGGTAGGTGCCATAGAGCACCAGCGCGCTGCCCCTGGGCGCGGGGAAGCGCGGGCGGCGGCGCCATTGCCGGCGGAGGCGCGGAATGAGCGTCGCGATCGGCACCGCGTGCGTGTCGGGCGAAGAGCCGAGCTCGTGCGGCGTATGGTCGAGCACGAGCACGAACTCGCCGGCCTTGATCCTGAGCCGCTCGCCGCGCGCCCGCAGCCAGCATTCGCCGGCGAGCACGAAGTCGAAATAGACGAGCGGCGAGGCCGGAAACGCGATGCCCCAGGGCGCCTTCTGCAGGCTCCTGCCCAGCACCACGCCGCGCGGGCGCATCACGTCGAGCAGGCTATCGAGTACATCCATGTGGGCCGGCCATTGGACGAATACGAAGGAAATCTGGACTGAAACCTATCGACACGCCAGGGCCGGCTGCCTAGCCTTTCGCTGGGGTGCCGGGGAGACCGGGTGCCGGCGAAGCCGGCTTAGCCGCGTCCCGGCGCGGCCTGGGAGCGGCAAGGATGAAGAGGTCCCGCGACATCGATCCCATCGCCGCCAAGGCGGCAATTCTCGACTACTGCCGGCGGAAAGGGGCGCTCGCGGCCGGCGTCGCCGATCTCGCCGCGATCGAGCGCATCGCGCCGCCCGGCCACCGCCCGAAGGACCTCATGCCGCGCGTCAAGTCGGTGATCGCGCTCGGCGTCGGCGGACAGACCCAGGGCGCCTGGACCGTGCCGGCCAAGGCGCTCGGCTATTTCGGCTCGACCGAGACGCGCGCCTACAAGATCGCCTATGGCTGCGCGTTCTTCATCGAGCAGAAATTCGGCTTCCGCTCGGTCTACTGCCCGCCCGACATGGACCCCGACGGCGGCCCGCGCGTGCCGCTGCAGTCGCTGAAGCTCCACGCCGAGCTCGCCGGCATCGGCGCGCGTTCGCTGGCGGGCGACATCCTGCTCCATCCCGAATACGGCTACATGTACTTCGCCTCGGTGTTCACCGAGCTCGAGCTGCCGCCCGACCAGCCGATGGCCGACAATCCCTGCCCGGCGCCTTCCTGCGTCGCCATGTACCGCTCGATCGGGCAGACGCCGTGCATGAAGTTCTGCCCGGTGCAGTGCCTCACCGGCGAGGTCGGCGAGGACGGCAAGCAGAAGGTGATGCGCTACGACATGGCCGCGTGCTCGGAGATGTCGCAGCAATACGAGACCGTGCCGACGCGCATCGTCGAGGCGATCCGCGCCGAGACCGAGGCCGAGCGCGAGGACGCGCTGTTCGACCCCGACAACAAGATGCTCTGGTACAAGGTCTCGGCCGGCTCGGGCGGCTGGTTCGCGCAATGCTTCGAATGCATGCGCGCCTGCCCGATCGCGACCAAGGCGCCGCTCGCCGATCCCTTGCTGCGCGGCCAAGCCCAGCGCGCCGCAGCGGAAAAGAAGTAAGTGCGCGGGGAGGCGGGGAGAAATGTTCGTGGGCGCGCAAAGCGCGCCCGTACTTTCCCTCCCCGTCTCCCCGCTTCTCTGCCAATCGCGGTTGCAAGAGTGACGGCATGGCCCGTGGACTGACGCGCGAGCAGGTGGGTGTGACGGAAGAGATGATCGCCACGTTCGGCGACATCGTCTTCCGCATGAGCCACAATTACCAGGAGCGCACCGGCGATCCGGTCAGGAAGCTCGATTGGGCCGAGATCGAGCGCCAGAAGGAGGACATGGGGCTCACCGATCAGCAGATCGCTGACAAGCTGGGGCTCACGCGCAACCAGGTGCTGTTCATCCGCACGATCGAGGAGCGGCGCCGCTTCCGCACGGGCCACCATGCGCGCCTTTTGGAGCTCGGCGGCGGCAAGCGCTTCCGCGCCGAGCGGATGACGCCCGCGCTCGACCATTTCCGCTACAGCGAGAGCGCCCTGGCGCTGCGGGCCGCGCTGCGCTTCGATCCCGAGCGCGCGCGCGAATATGTGCGCCGCGGCTGGTGGCGCGACGACACGCTCCCGAAATGGCTCGCGCGCCACGCCGCCGAGCGGCCCGAGGCGCCGGCGCTGATCCACGCCGGCAGGGCGATCTCGTGGAAGGAGCTCGCCGAGAAGGTCGCGCGCCTTGCCGGAGCGCTGCATCGCGCGGGCGTCGCCGCCGGCGACGTGGTGGCGGCGCAGCTGCCCAACGTTCCCGAGTTCGTCGTCGCCTATCTCGCGGTCTGCCGGCTCGGCGCCGTGCTCTCGACCATGCACATGCCCTATCGCGCGGCCGAGATCGAGAACCTGCTCGCGCACAACAAGGCGGTGGCCGCGATCGTGCCGTCGGAGGGGAAAGAGTTCCGCCCCGCCGAAGCGGTGCTGGCCTTGCGCGCGCGGCTGCCGCAGCTCAAGGCCGTCATCGCCCATGGCGCGAAAATCGAGGGCGCGTTCGTGCTCGGCGAGATGATCGACCAATCGCCGCCGCTCGACGATGACGCGGTGACGCCGCCGGTCGCGGCCGATCCATTTCTCTTGCTCTACACCTCGGGCACGACCGCGGCGCCCAAGGCAGTTCCGCACAACTACCACACGCTGCTCGCGAACGCGCGGCTCGGTGCGCCCGAGCACGGCATCACCGCTGGCGATCGCGTGCTCTCGGCGGCGCCGTTCACGCACCTGTTCGGGCTCTACAGCGTGCATGTCGCAATGGCGGTGGGCGCGGCGATGGTGCTGCTGCCGGCCTTCACGCCGGCTGACCTCGCCGCCACGATCGCGCGCGACAAGCCGACCGCGCTCTGGACCGCGCCGGCGCATTTCGCCGCGCTGCGCGCGCAGGACCTCGTCGCCAAGCACGATTTCTCCTCGCTCAAGATGATGATCATGTCGGGCAGCGCCTGCCCGCCCGATCTCGTGCACTGGACCGCGGCGCAGCTCGCGAACTGCGCCGTCACGCAACTTTGGGGCATGACCGAGACGCAAGGTGCGCTCTACACGCGCCCCGGCGATTCCATCGAGATCGCGGCCAATAGCGCCGGGCGCCCGAGCCCCGGCACCGAGGTTCGCATCGTCGATGCCGAGGGGCGGCCGTGTCCGCCCGGCGAGGAGGGCGAGCTGCAGGTGCGCGGCTGCCTGCTTTTTCCGGGCTTCGTCAACAACGCGGCCGCCAACGAGGCGAGCTTCACCGCCGACGGCTGGTACCGCACCGGCGATCTCGCCACCGCCGATGCCGCCGGCAACGTCGCGATCACCGGCCGCAGCAAGGACGTCATCAACCGCGGCGGCGTGAAGTTCAACCCGCGCGACGTCGAGGATTTGCTCGACGCGCATCCCCAGATCCTGCAATCCGCGATCGTGCCGATGCCGGATCGGGTGCTCGGCGAGCGCGCCTGCGCGTTCGTCACACTGCGCCCCGGCGCCGCCGCGCCGACGTTGGACGAGCTCTGCGCCTATCTACTCGGAAAGAGCATCGCCAAGCTCAAGCTGCCCGAGCGCCTCGTCGTCGTCGCGGAGATGCCGCTGACGCCGACGCGGAAGATCATCAAGGGCAAGCTGCGGCTCCCCGGCTAGATGCCGCGCACTCCCAATTCGTCATCCTGAGCGAAGCGAAGGATCTCTCGCGCGCGGGGCGGCGCGCCCGCGGGCGGAGCAATCCACCTGCATCCGAGAGATCCTTCGCTTCGCTCAGGATGACGAGAGGGATTGGAGGGGGCAGGAAGCGATTCGGAAAGCGCTACACCCCCAAATACCGGTGCTGCAGCTCTTTGTCCGCCAGCAGCTCGCGCGAGGCGCCGGTCCAGACGACGCGGCCCTTCTCGATAATGTAGTGGCGGTCGGCGATGCGGGCCAACGCATCGACGTTCTTGTCGACCACCAGGATCGACTGGCCCGCGGCCTTGAGCTTCTCGAGCGTGCTCCAGATCTCCTGGCGGACAAGCGGCGCGAGCCCTTCCGTCGCCTCGTCGAGGATCAAGAGGCGCGGATTGGTCATCAGCGCGCGGCCAACGGCCAGCATCTGCTGCTCGCCGCCCGAGAGCTGGTTGCCCATGTTGGCGCGGCGCTCGGCGATGGCGGGGAAGAGCGCGTAGATGCGCTGGAGCGTCCAAGGCTGCTTCGCGCCGGCGCGGTTGCCGGCGGTGGCGACGAGGTTCTCCTCGACCGTCAAGTTGGGGAAGATCTGCCGCCCCTCGGGCACGAGTCCGAGGCCGAGCCGCGCCACCGCGTGCGAGGGCAGGTCCTGGATCTCGCGGCCTTCGAAATAGATGCGGCCGTCGCGCGCCGGTGTCAGGCCCATCACCGAACGGATGGTCGTGGTCTTGCCCATGCCGTTGCGGCCCATGAGCGTCACGACCTCGCCCCCTTTCACGGCGAGCGCCATGCCGAACAGCACCTGGCTCTGGCCGTAGAACGTTTTGATCTCGGCGATCTCGAGCAGCGGCTTCATGCCTACGCGCCTATGAACCGATCGATGGCAAAAAAGGGGTCAGACCCCTTTTCACGTTTGCCATCGGCACCTTGCCCCCGTCGGCGAGGCCAAAAAGGGGTCTGACCCCTTTTTTGCGATAAGTCATCGCGTGGGCGCGTTGGCATCATGCCTCGTCCCCGAGATAGGCGCGGATCACTTCGGCGTTCTTGCGGATCTCGTGAGGCGTGCCCGTGGCGATGGCCTGGCCGTAGACCAGCACCGTGATGCGGTCGGCGAGCGCGAACACCGCATCCATGTCGTGCTCGATCAGGAGCAGCGTGTGCGAGCCCTTGAAGCCGCGCAAGACCTCGATCATGCGCGCCGATTCCTCGGCGCCCATGCCCGCCATCGGCTCGTCGAGCAGCAGCACCGTGGGGTTGGTCGCGAGCGCCATCGCGATCTCGAGCTGGCGCTGCTCGCCGTGCGAGAGATCGGCGGCGACGACCTGCGCGCGATGCTCGAGGCCGACGCGCGCGAGCGCCTTCCGCGCCGGCTCGCGCAGAGCCGGTTCTTCCCGCGCCGAGCGGAAGAAGCGGAACGAGTGGCCGGCATGCGCCTGCACCGCGAGCGCCACGTTGTCCTCGGCGGTGAAGTTCAGGAAGATGCTCGTCACCTGGAACGAGCGCGCGAGGCCGAGCGCCGAGCGCTGATGCGCGGGCAGGCCGGTGACATCCTGGCCGTTGAACAGGATGCGGCCCGAGTCCGGCTCGAGCAGGCCCGAGAGCTGCGCGATCAGCGTGGTCTTGCCGGCGCCGTTGGGGCCGATCACGGCATGGACTTCGCCCTTCTCGACCGTGAGCGAGAGATCGTTGGTGGCGGTCAAGCCGCCGAAACGCTTGACGAGGTGCTCGATGATGAGGACCGCCTCAGCCATGGTGCGTCCGGGTTTCCTGCCAGTAGCGCAGCGCCAGGGCGATCAGGATGCTGGCGAAGATCACATAGAGCGGCAGGTGCGGGATACCGCTCGCCGTGAGCTTAAGGATCGGCGAAGTCCGCGACATCAGCCAGATGAACGCCGCCAGCGCCGCCACGAAGAGGCCGATGCGCACGATGAACATCGGCACGCCGCGCATCTGATGCGGGAGCAGGCTGTAGATGCCGCGATTGGCGAACAACACCAGCATCACGAGCATCGGCCCCAGCACCATCTGCCAGTAGTCCTTGCCGACATAGCCCTCGAGGATCTCCTCGAGCGTGAGCAAGCCGATCGCGCCGATCACCGCGCCGTAGATCGTGCCGACGCCGCCCAGGATCACCATGATCAGGAAGTCGCCCGAGCGGATCCAGTTCATGTACACCGGCGAGAGGAACTGCTGGTGATTGGCGAAGAGGAAACCGGCGACGCCGCAAATGGTGCCCGCGATCACGAACGCGGCGAGGCGGTAGCGGTAGATCGGGAAGCCGATCGCCTGCATGCGCACCGGGTTCGACATCGCGCCGCGGATCACCATGCCGAAGCGCGAATGGACCAGCCGGCGGCAGAGCCACACGGCGGCGATGAGCGCGATGTAGGAAGCGTAGTAGATCGCGGCGCCGTCGCGGTCGTCGACCTTGCAGTCCTTGTCCACGCGCTTCTCGCAGGTGAAGACGTTGTCGTTGAGCGTGAAGTCGAGGCCGAGCGCGCGCAGACTGAAATCGCTGCGCCGCGTGTTCATGCCGTCGTCGCCACCGAACGGCTCGAGGCTGATGCCGAGGTAGTAGAGCATCTGCGTGAAGGCGAGCGTGATCATGATGAAGTAGACGCCGCTCGTCCGCAGCGAGATCGCGCCGATGAACAGCGCCACCAGCGCCGAGCCGGCGATGGCGCAGACGAGCTGCAGATAGCCGTTGTCGACGCCGTATTTCGACCACACCGCGACCGCGTAGGCGCCGAGGCCGATATAGGCGGCGTGGCCGAAGCTCACCATGCCGCCATAGCCCAAGATGAGATCGAGCGAGACGGCGGCGATGGCGAAGATCAGCATCTTCGCCACCAGCGAGACGAGATAGGTCTGGCCCCAGACGTAGCCGAAATAGGGGAAGAGCGCCAAGACGACCGCGCCGAGCGCCAAGAGCACGAAGCGCGGATCGCCGAGCGACGTGCGCAGCTCGGGAATGCGGGCGACGGCGGCGCCGGCCATGGCGTCAGCCGGTGCGCGCAGGGAACAGGCCCTGCGGGCGGAAATAGAGGACCGCGGCCATCAGGATGTAGATGCTCATCGAGGCGAGCGCCGGGCCCGCCGTCTGCGCGAACTCCTCGGGCAGGAACTCGCGCAGCATGTCCTTCATGAACACGCGGCCGATCACCTCGACGAGGCCGACGATGATCGAGGCGATGAAGGCGCCGCGGATCGAGCCGATGCCGCCGATCACGATCACGACGAAGGCGAGGATCAGCTTGTTCTCGCCCATGCCCGATTCGACGGATTCGATCGGACCGATCATGACGCCGGCGAGGCCCGCGAGCGCGGCGCCGATGCCGAAGATGAGCGTGAACAGCATGCGCACGTTGACGCCGAGCGCCCCCACCATCGGCCGGTTGCTCGCGCCGGCGCGAATCAGCATGCCGACCCGCGTCTTGGCGATCACGAGGTAGAGCCCGAGCGCCACGAGCAGGCCCACCACGATCACGATCAGGCGGTAGGAAGGGTAGGTGAAGCCGAACAGCGGCATCGGGAAGTTGATCGAATCGGGCAGGCGGAATTCCTGGCTCGTGGCGCCGAACACGCGCAGCACGAGTTGATTGAAGAAGAGGATGAAGCCGAAGGTGGCCAGCACCTGGTCGAGATGGTCGCGCGCATAGAGCGTGCGCAGCGCCAGGAACTCGAGCACGATGCCGAGCAAGAGCGAGAACGGGATCGCGACCGCGATCGCCAGCGCGAAGCTATCCGACTGCTGGAAGACGTAAGAGCCGATATACGCGCCCATCATGAACAGGGAGCCGTGCGCGAGGTTCACCATGTTCATGATGCCGAAAACGAGTGTGAGGCCGGCCGAGATCAGGAACAGGAAGACTCCGAACTGCACGCCGTTGAGCGCGGTCTCGAACAGGAGCTGATCGTTGCGGATGAAAATGCGGTAGAGGCCGTAGGCCACGATGACCGCGACCGCCGCCCATCCCAACGCGGACCTTGGTGTGACTCGACGCATTGCCGGGCCGCCCCCCTCCGCGCGCCCTCGCCCCCGATGCCGAAATGCCGCGGGGACACCTCGAAGGGTGTCCCCGCCGCCTTCTTTTACACTCCGCCGATTGACTTACAAGCGCTTATCGGCCGGGCACTTCTCCCAGTACGCGTCCTTTTGGTTTCGGTAGATCGTGCCGCGCGTGACGATCGTGGGCTTGCCGTCCGCACCCTTCACGACTTCGCGCAGGTAGAAGTTCTGAATCGGCATGCCGTTGACGTTGTAGGTGTAGGGACCGCGCGCCGAATCGTACTTGGCCTTGCGGATCGCGCGGGCCAGGGCCGGCCCGTCCTGGAACTTGCCCCCGGCTGCCTTCAGCCCGGCGGCGATGATGCGGGCACCGTCATAGGCCTGGGCCGCGTAGTGCGAGGGATTGCGGCCATAGGCGGCGACGAAGTCCTTCACGTAGGCCTTGTTGGTCGGGTTATCGAGGTCGACGTTCCAGTACATCGTGTGATAGGTGCCGAGCGCCGCGTCGCCGATCGCGGGCAGCGTCGACCAGTCGACCGTGAACGCCGTGTAGAGCTTGATGGTCTTGCCGGCGCCCGACGCCTGCCAGTTCTTGAAGAACGCGACGCCCATGCCGCCGGGTGCGAACAGGAACACGGCCTTGGCGCCCGAAGCGCGCACCTTCGAGATGCTCGCCTGGTGGTCGGTCTCGCCGAGCTTGAAGTAGTCCTCGCCGATGATCTTCGGGCCTTTCAACGTGCGCTTGACGCCCGCCACCATGTCCTTGCCCGCCTGGTAGTTGGGCGCGAGCATGTAGATCGATTCGATCTTGTCCCGGTTCATGCGCTCGCCGAGCGCCTCGGGAACCTGGTCGTTGTTCCACGACGTCGAGGTCAGCAGCGGATTGCACATCTCGCCCGCGAACTGCGACGCGCCGGCATTGGTGATGACGTAAGGGATGTTCTTGGCGATCGCCTTGGGATAGACCGCGAGCGCCACGTTCGACCAGATGATGCCGGCCAGCACGTTCACCTTCTCCTGGTCGAGCAGCTTCTCGGCCTCGCGCACGCCGGCGTCGGTCTTCTGCTGGTCGTCGCCCCAGATCACCTTGGTGGGCACGCCGGCGAACTTGTCGCCGTCCTTGGTCCAGCCTTCGTGCTTGAGGCCGATGGTGAAGCCCTTCTGCAGCTCGGTGCCCGGCCCGGCGCCGGGGCCCGACAGCGTCGTGATCACGCCGAGCTTGAACTCCTGCGCCGAAGCCGTCGCCATTCCCGCCGCCAGCGCCGTGCCGGCGAGCAAAACGATTCTCAGCATGATGGTTTGTCCTCCTTCGCATAAGAGGTCCGTTGCGCAGGCTCGCGCCGCGCCCCGGACGAGTTGAAATTCCCTCGCTGGCGGTTCCCCACCGCAGCGGCGCGCCGGGCCATATGCGCGTTGCGCCAGGCCGCCGATCGATCGTCAGTATACGGACCAACCCTGGCGTTTCAAGCTATCGGACGGTGATGACTGGATTGCGGGCCTTCACCGCGCGGCGTGCGGGGACCGCGCGCCTCCGCGGCGCGCGGTCCAAGACGTCAAACCCGCTTGTCGGCCGGGCACTGCTGCCAGTAGGCGTCCTTGTGATTGGTGAACACGGTGCGCACCGTCTTGATCATCGGCTTGCCGTCGCCGCCCTTCACCACCTCGCGCAGATAGAAATTTTGAATCGGGATGCCGTTCACGTTGTACTGGTAGTCGCCGCGGATCGACGGATACTTCGCCTTGCGCATCGCCTTCATCAGGGCGAGCACGTCCTCGGTCTTGCCGTTCACGGCCTTCAGCCCGGCCGCGATCAGCGCCGGCGCATCGTAGGATTGCGCCGCGAAATGCGACGGGCGGTGGCCGAACTTGGCGACATAGGCCTTGAAGAACTTCTGGTTCGCCGGATTGGGGTCCTCCGGGTTCCAGTAGTTCGTATGGTAGCTGCCGAGTGCTGCTTCGCCGATCGGGCCGAGCGTCAGGTAGTCGACCGTGAACACGGTGTAGAGCCTCACCTCCTTGCCCGCGCCCGAGGCCGCCCACTGCCGCATGAACGCGACGCCCATCCCGCCGGGCGCAAAGATGAAGAGCGCGTCCGGCTTGGCCGCGCGAATCTTGGAGATGTCGGCCTGGAAGTCGGCCTCGTTCACCTTGTAGAGCGTGGTGTCGATGATCTTGCCGGTGCCTTTGTAGAAGCGTTGGAAGCCGGCGAGCATGTCCTTGCCGGCCTGGTAGTTGGGCGCCATCAGCCAAATCGACCTGAACTTCTCCTCGGTCATGACCTGGCCCATCGCCTCGGGCGTCTGGTCGTTGTTCCACGAGGTCGAGATGAAGTACGGCGAACACTTGGCGCCGGCCATCGGCGAGGCGCCGGCGTTGGTCGAGAGCACGCCCACCTTGTTGTCGATCGCGTATTGCTGGACCGTCATCAGCACGTGCGACCAGATGTTGCCGGCGATGATGTGGACCTTGTGGTTGCCCACCATCTTCTGCGCTTCGGCCAGACCCACCTCGGGCTTCGACTGATCGTCGCCGTAGAAGATCTTGGTCGTGACGCCGCCGAGCTTGTCGCCGTCCTTCATCCAACCCTGGTGCTCGAGGCCGAGCTTCCAGCCGTTCACCTGATGAGCGCCGATGATGGCCTGAGGGCCGCTCGTCGTGCTCATGTAGCCGAGGCGCAATTCCTGCGCCGACGCCGATGCAGCGGCGAGCGCGAGCGCGCCGCCGCAAAGCAATGCCAGCCTAAGCATGTTTCTTGCCTCCCAAATGCACTGCCCGACAACTGCCCTGGGCGCGCGAGGCGCGATCGGGCATGCCGGAACGTTTCCCAGACGAAGGCCCCATGCCGTCTAACGCGGCGATTGCGGGCCGAGGCACGATACTAAACAATTGGGCGCATCCAGGGAAACCCTGGATGCGCCCGCCGATACCGAAAGGCCCGCCCGGAGGCGCGTTCGCCTGATCAAATACGCTTATTCGCCGGGCACTTCTCCCAATAGGCGTCCTTGTGATCGAAGATCTTCGCGACGCCCTTGATCGCCGGCTTACCGTCGGCGCCCTTGACCACCTCCAGGCGCCAGTAGGGCTGCAAGACCATGCCGTTGACGTTGAACGTGATCGTGCCGCGCGGCGAATCCATCGTGCCTTTGCGGATCGCCTTGGCGACCGCGGCCATGTCGTCGGTCTTGCCGCCGACCGCCTTCATGCCCTTGGCGATGAGCGCGGGCGCATCGTAGGACTGCACCGCGAAGTAGGACGGCATGTGGCCGAACTTCGCCATGTAGTCCTTCACGAAGCGCTTGTTCTTCTCGTTGTCGAGATCGGGATTCCAGTGACTCGCCTCGATGGCGCCGATCGCGGCTTCGCCGATCGCCGGGATCGTCAGGCCGTCGACGGTGTAGATCGAATAGAGCTTGATCTCCTTGTTGAGGCCGGAGGCCACCCACTGCTTCATGAACGCGATGCCCATGCCGCCCGGCGCGAAGATGTAGAGCGCCTGGGGCTTGGCCGCGCGCACCTTGGCGAGATCCGCCTGGAAGTCGCTCTCGCCGATCTTGAACAGGATCTGATCGACGACCTTGCCGCTCTTGAACGTGCGCATGAAGCCGTTCACGTTGTCCTTGCCGGCCTGGTAATTGGGCGCCATCGCGACCACGGTCTTGATGCCGTCCTTGGTCGCCATCACGCCGGTCGCCTCGGCGTTGCCGTCGTTCATGAACGACGACGAGGTGAACAGCGGGTTGCAGAGCTCGCCGGCGAGCGGCGAGGGCCCGGCGTTGGCGCTCAGGATCATCACCTTCGCGTCGAAGACGGGCTTCTGGATCGTCATCATCACGTTCGACCAGATGATGCCGCTCACGATGTGGACCTTGTCCTGCTTCAGGAACTTGTCCACTTCCCTCAATCCGATTTCGGGCTTCTGCTGGTCGTCGGCGTAGAAGATCTTGGTCGGCACACCGCCGAGCTTGTCGCCGTCCTTTTTCCAGCCGGCATGCTCGAGGCCGAGCACCCAGCCGTTCATCAGGTGCTTGCCGATGATGGCCGAGCCGCCGGTCAAGGTGTTGAGGAAGCCGATGCGCAATTCCTGCGCGCCGGCGTTCTGCGCCGCGACGAGAGCCGCCGCAGCAATGGCGGCCGCCAATGTCGATTTCTGCATGTTCAAGTCCTCCCTCGCTGGCGCTCGTATCGATCGCGTGATCGCGTCCGCTCGAGCGCAGCTTCGAAACTATACAGGTCGGCCTGCCGGGCGCGAAGAGGGTCGGGCGCGGGCTCCGCCCAACGCCAATTCCTGCCCGCTCTACGACCCTGTAAAAAATCTGATGGGCCTCGCGCGTTTAACACCTTGAAACGCCGGGTCTGTTCCGCATACTGACGATCTCGCGACGCCGTCGAAAACGGCAAGGCGGCCGGCAATTCCGGAGGACGCGATGTTCCTGCGCAATCAGTGGTACGTGGCGGCCATGGGCAAGGAGCTCGGCCGCGCGCTCCTGCCGCGCACGCTCTTGGGCGAGCCGCTCGTGCTCTACCGCACCGAAGCGGGCGCGCCGGCGGCGATGGAAGACCGCTGCCCGCATCGCCGCGCGCCGCTCTCGCTCGGCAAGCTGGTCGGCGACCGCGTGCAGTGCGGCTATCACGGCATGGAGTTCGCGCCCGATGGCAAGTGCATGCGCATTCCGGGGCAGGTCTCGATTCCGCCGCGCTTGAAGGCACGCACCTTTCCGATGGCTGAGCGCCATGGCTGGGTGTGGATCTGGATGGGCGAGCCGGCGGCCGCCGATCCCGCGCTCATCTCGGACTATCACTGGAACGAGACGCCGGGCTGGCGGCCGGTCTACGGCTATCTGAACTTTGCCGCCGAATACCGGCTGGTCATCGACAACTTGATGGATCTCACGCACGAGACGTTTCTGCATCCCACCTCGATCGGCATGTACGAAGTGGCGGAGACGCCGATCACGACCGAGGCCAAGGACGGCAAGGTGAAGGTCACGCGCCTCATGCCCGGCTGCCCGGCGCCGCCGCTGTTCCGGAAGGTGCGCGGCCTTACGACCATCGACCGCTGGCAGCACATCCATTTCGAGGCGCCGGCGCACATCAAGATCGACGCCGGCGGCGTGCCCGCCGACACCAAGGACATGACGAAGGCGCTGCGCTGGTGGGTGTGCAACGCGCTCACCCCCGAGACCGAGCGCTCGACGCACTATTTCTGGGCGCTCACGCGCAGCTTCGAAACCGAGGACGAGGCGCTCTCGAAGACGCTCGAGGAGCAGATCTACAAGATCTTCAACGAAGACCGCGGCATGCTCGAGCAGCAGCAGCGCATGATCGAGACCGATCCGCTCCGCCGCCCGCTGCTCTCGACCAACTGCGACGCCGGCGGCGTCGCCGCGCGCCGCATCATCGACCAGCTGCTCGCCGCCGAGGCAAGGCCGCAGGCGGCGGAGTAGGCCGAAGCTCGCCGCTTCAACGGTGCAGGTGGGTCGCGGAGCGCTGTACCGCCGGCGTGCGGCGCATGGTTTCGACCTCGCGCCGGAATGATTCCGGATCCGTCCACCGGGGGCTCCGGACGCCGGGATGCCAGAGCGCCCGCAAGGCTCCGGCCTGATCGATCAGCAGCTCGGTCCCCTCGATCTGGTCACGGCCCCTGTAGATCGCGAGAACCTGCGCCAGGTTCGCGTCGTCGGCCACGCAGAATGCCGGGTCCGGCGGAGGTGCGGCATCCTGCGCAACCAAGATCGTCACGACGTCGGCCGCTCTGGCGCGCTCGGACAAGCGTGCAATCTGTTCAGTGCCGTTCGCGCCGGAAACGACTACATGGATGACACGCCCGCGCAGCGCATCAGAGGCGAGCGCCGCGCCATCGGGACACCGGAGAGAGAAGCTCGGCGCCGGATAAGCGATGCGGCGCGCGGTGCCGGCGAAGGCGCCCAGGCGCGTGCCGTCGATGTTGGCGTAGAGGAAATCGATCAGGTTCCAGACCGAATCCTCGTCGATGACGCGCGCAAACCCAGGCATCGCGCCGCCGATGCCCTGCGTGATCCACCAATACAGATCGCCGACGGTGTGCGCGTAGATGTGGCCGCTGACGAGATCGCTCGGTTTCACCCTTGCCGGGACCGCCGCCGGCCCGTCCCCCCGGCCGGTGGGACCGTGGCAGCTGGAGCAGTGTTGCGCGAATAAGTGGCGACCCCGTGCAATCGAGGCCGTCGTGTACCCGGTCGGCGACGCATAGAACGAGGTCGGGTAGGCCTCGGTAAGCATGTCGCCGAGGCCGCGGCCGAAGTAGGCGACGACGGCGGCGCCGCCGAGGATCATCACCCATCGCAACTTGCGCCAGAACAGGCCGGAGACGGCAAGTGCCATGCCGAGCGCGGTCATGCCGATCGCGGTCAGCACCCGCGGGCCCAGTTCCGGATGGTCGAAGATCTCGGCGCTCACGCGGAACGGCAGCGGCCAGTTCGGCTGCGTGTGCAAGGCAGGCGGCAAAGTGCCGAGCGCGCCCACGATCACGAATATGATCAGCCCCAATCCGATCTCGAGCGCACTGTTCCGGATAAGCTGACGCCGGGCGTTGCCGGGCGCGCCGGAGAGCGGCTGCGAGAGCCGCGGCGTCAATCGCAGACGGTTGACGGCGGCCACCGAGAGCATAGCGCCGAAGAGAGCGATCTTGATCAGCAGCAGGCGGCCGTAGTCGGTGCCGAGCAGCGCGGGCAAGCTTCCTGCAAGCATCCAGGTATTGACGGTGCCGGTGCCCAGCAGAATCAGCACGCCGACAATTCCGAGCGTCGAGAAGCGCAACGTCGCGATGCGCGCGATGTGGTCCCAGGTTCGATCGGCACGTCGGCGCGCCGTCGCCAACAGCATCGCGAGCGCGACCAGGCTCCCGAGCCATGTGCCGGCAGCTAGGAGATGGAGCGCGTCGGCGACGACATGAAGATGCCCCGCAAGGCGCTCGGTCGCTGCCGCGTGACCGGTCCAGGCCAGCGCGCCGAGCAAGCCTGCGGCCAGCAACGGTGCGGCCCAGCGCGCCCAGAGTCGCGATCCGAAGTAAGAGAGGGAAACGCCCAGCAGGACGGCCAGAACCAGGCGAATGTCGGAGGCAAGCCCGAACGTGGTGCGGGTCAGGACTGTCCTCAGGACACCTTCCGCGATCGCGTCGCGGAGCGGTCGACCGCTCATCTTCGCGGCCTCGAGCATGACCCAGGCCGCGCCCGAGACAACTGCCGCCGCGAGGCCGATCGCCGCGATGCGCACAGCCCGGCGTCGGTATTCGCTCGCGGCGAGATCGGCCCCGGCGGCGCGAAAGGCTGGGCCCGCCACCAGCACCAAGAACGCCATCACGCCCACGGTCATGGCCGTGGCGGCAAAATGGACCGCGCGAACGGCAAAGATGGGATCGTTCACGCTGCTCTCCCGGCGCAGGGCGCGCCGAGCCTAGCCGGCCTAGGGACGAACGTGGAAGTGAAAGGCGCCTTGCGTCGTGTGCGTGTCGACCGAAAGCGCGCGCCAAGTCACGCCGTAGGTTCCGGCACCGATCGGCCGCAACGAGACCCGCATCACGTTGCCGTCGACGCGGACGCCGCCGGCATCGACGCGCCCCCCGCCGGCGTCGGTGACCGCGACGGTGCTGAAGGAAGGCTCCAGCTTCTGGTTGAACCAGAGCACGACTTCCCGAGGCGGCGTTCGCACCGTGCTGCCTACACCCGGGCTGGCGCGCAGGAACACACTGTGCGCGTGCGCACCGATCGACCCGAGCACGAGCATCGCAAGCAGAGCGACGGCGCCGAGGGAGCGCATGATGGTTTTTCCACGCCCTGGGACCGCGCGGCTCCAGCCGCGCTCTTTCGTTGACAGTGGGAGGTGCGCGCCTGGGAGGCGCGCACTCTCCAGTCAGATCCGCTTGTCCGCCGGGCACTTCTCGGTGTTGGTGTCGGGGCGCTCCCAGATCTTGCTCTCGATCTTCAAGCCCGGCTTGCCGTCGCCGCCTTTCACCACCACGGCCTTGTAGAAAGGCTGGATGGGAAAGCCGTTGACGTTGTACTTCAGGTTGCCGCGCACCGAGTCGAGCGGGGCCTTGCGCATCGCGCGCGCCAGCACCGCCGTATCGTCGACCTTGCCGCCGGTCGCCTTCAAGCCCGCCGCGATCACGGCCGGCGCGTCGTAGGACTGCGCCGCGAAGTTCGACGGCATGTGGCCGTACTTGGCCACATACTCCTTGACGAACTTCTCGTTGCGCGGATTGGCGACGTCGTGGTTCCACATCGTCGGCACGATCGCGCCCACGGCCGCATCGCCCATGGCGCCGAGCGTCACGTAGTCGATCGAGAACGCCGTGTAGAGCTTCATCTCCCTGTTGAGGCCGCTCGCCGACCATTGCTTGACGAACGCGATGCCCATCGGTCCGGGTGCGAACGCGAACACGGCCTCGGGCTTCAACGAGCGCACCTTGGCGAGCTCCGCCTGGAAGTCGGTCTCGCCGAGCTTGTAGTAGATCGTCTCGAGCACCTTGCCTTTGTAGAAGCGGTGGAAGCTCGGCCTTGCGCATCAGGGCTGGATGAAGGACGGCGACAAGCTCGCCGGCGTTCCGACCCGGATCTTCTACGCC
>SBBV01000322.1 GCA_005240015.1 Candidatus Odyssella thessalonicensis
ATTCTGCGCCGTCCATAAGGCGACCAGCTCGATCGGGGCGGGCCGCGAGGCTCGCCCCGATTCTTTGCGCCCGAAACGAAGTCGGGGCGGACCCAATCAGGGCCCGCCCCTTCTGCTTGCGGCCCGCGGCGCTCCTATCCCTGATCGCACCGGAGGCCGCATCTCGGCCGCCTCGACTGCGCGCGCTGGTCGAGGAGCGCGGCATCGAGGCGACTGATGTTTCACCGCCGGACCTCTCCGCCGCAACGGCATTCGGTGTAAGCCAGCTCACCTTCGGCGCGATTGGCGCCGCGTCGCCCTGCTTTGATCGCGAGCGCGGGCCTCGTTAAGCTCCCTCCGGTATTTGGGAGGGAATCGCATGGCGCCGGATGATACCCGTCGCAACGGGCCGCGCCGCAATCGCGCGAAGCTGCGCTCGCGCATCGCCATCGACGGGCTCGACCGCACGCCGCACCGCGCCTTCCTGCGCGCGACGGGCCTCGGCGACGACGCGATCGCGCGGCCGATGATCGGCGTCGCCACCACCGAAGGCGAGATGACGCCCTGCAACATGGGCCTGCGCGCGCAAGCCGAAGCGGCCAAGGAGGGCATCGCCGCCGCTGGCGGCACGCCGCGTGAGTTCACGACCATCGGCGTCTCCGACGGCATCTCGATGAACCACCAGGGCATGAAGTTCTCGCTGATCTCGCGCGAGATCATCGCCGATTCGGTCGAGGCCGTCGTGCGCGCGCATGTCTATGACGGCATCGTCGGCATGGGCGGCTGCGACAAGACCTTGCCGGGCATGATGATGGGCATCGTGCGCGTTAACGTGCCGGGCGCGTTCCTCTACGGTGGCGCGCATCTCCCCGGCCGCTGGCGCGGCCAGGACGTCACCGAGCTCACGGCGTACGAGGGCGTCGGCAAGGTGCAGGCCGGCGTCATGAGCGAGGCCGACCTCATCGAGCTGGAGCGCAACTGCATGCCGACGGTCGGCGCCTGCGCCGGCCAGTTCACGGCCAACACGATGGGCATGGTGTCGGAGGCGCTCGGCCTGGCGCCGCTCGGCTCGGCGATGATCCCGGCCGTGTTCGGTGAGCGCAAAGCGATGGCGCGGCGCGTGGGCGAGCTCGTGATGCGCGCGCTCGACGCAGGCGGGCCACTGCCGCGCGATCTCGTCACGAAGAAGAGTCTCGAGAACGCCGCAGCCGTCGTCGCCGCTACCGGCGGCTCGACCAACGCGGCCCTCCACATTCCCGCGATCGCGCACGAGGCCGGCATCCGTTTCACGATGGACGATGTGGCGGAGGTGTTCGACCGCACGCCACTCATTGCCGACCTGCAGCCGGGCGGGCGCTTCCTCGCCAAGGACGTGCACGCGATCGGCGGCGCGCCGGTGGTGATGAAAGCGCTGCTGGCGCTGGGGCGCTTTCACGGCGACGCGCTCACGCTCACCGGCGAACGCATGGAGCGCGCGCTCGCGGCATTTCCCGATCCCGACGGCGAGGTGGTGCGCAAGAAGGACAGGCCGATCACCGCCGATGGCGGCGTCGTCGTGCTGAAGGGCAACCTCTGCCCGGACGGCGCGCTGTTGAAGGTGGCGGGCCTGAAGTCGCTGACCTTCCGCGGCCCGGCGCTGATCTTCGACGACGAGGAAAGCTGCACGGCCGCGGTGCGCGCGCGGCGCTATCCCGAAGGCGCCGTGATCGTGATCCGCTACGAAGGCCCCAAGGGCGGCCCCGGCATGCGCGAGATGCTCGGCACCACCGCGCTCATCTACGGGCAGGGCATGGGCGAAAAGGTGGCGCTGCTCACCGACGGCCGCTTCTCGGGCGCCACGCGCGGCATGTGCATCGGCTACGCCAGCCCCGAAGCGGCGGCCGGCGGCCCGCTCGCGCTGATCAGGAACGGCGACATCATCGCGATCGATGCCAAGGCGCGGCGCATTACCGTCGAGCTTGCGCCCGACGAGCTTGCGCGCCGCCGCGCCGTCTGGCAGTCGCCGGCGAGGAAGCCGCTCGCCGGCACGCTCGAGAAATACGCGGCGCTCGTCGGCCCCGCCAATCTCGGCGCCGTCACGCATAGCGGCGGCGTGGTGTGGGAGGTGGAGGAGTGAAGTGAACAGGAGGCGCAGGGGCGCAGAGGGGTTTTTCGGCGCGTCGCAGGCGCGCCAGTCGCCTTCTCTGCGCCTCTGCGCCTCCTGTTCGATTCTGTTCGGATGAAGGAACGAGCGATGACGACGAAACCCCGATTCGGCTATATCGGCATGGGGCTCATGGGCGCGCCGATGACGCGCCGGCTGCTCGATGCCGGCTACCGGGTCGCGATCTGGAATCGCAGCCCCGAGAAGATGAAGCCGCTCGTCGAGAACGGCGCCGTCGCGGCGAAATCGCCGCGCGATGTGGCCGAGCAGGCTGACACCGTCATGATGTGTCTCACTGCGGCGCCGGCCGTGCGCGATGTCGTCTTCGGGCGGGGTGGGGTGGCCGAGGCGAAAGGCGAGGGCAAGCGGCTCGTCGATTTCTCGTCGATGCGGCCGGATCTGACGCGCGAATGGTCGGCCGAGCTCCGGAAGCAGAACGGCATGGGCTGGATCGACGCGCCGGTCTCGGGCGGCGTGCCCGGCGCCGAGAAGGGCACGCTCGCGATCATGGCCGGCGGCGAGCCGGCGGATTTCGAAGCCGTCAAGGATGTGGTCGCTCACCTTTCGGCGCGCTTCACGCTGATGGGCCCCTCGGGCTCCGGACAGACGACGAAGCTCGTCAACCAGATCATCGTGAGCGCCACGATTTTGACCCTGGCCGAGGCCCTTGCCTTTGCAGGGCGCGCCGGCGTCGACCCGGCCCGCATCCCCGAGGCGCTCAAGGGCGGATGGGCGGATTCGCTGCCGCTGCAGGTCTTCGGCCCCCGCTTCGCCGGGGGACAGATCGAGCCCAAGCTCGGCGAGGTCGCGATCATGGTGAAGGATTTGAACACCGTCGCCGACGTCGCGCGCGCGGTCGATGCGCCGTTGCCGATGATGAGCACCGGATTCCAGCTGCTGCGGCTGATGATGGCGCGCGGCCATGGCCGGGATTGTCTAAGTGCCGTATGCAAGCTCTACGAGGACAAGCGATTTTTTTGATTCGCGGCGCGCGGGAACGGAACCGGTCCCATCGCGGTACGTAAAGCCCCCATTGTCGATGATCGGGGAGGGGGCAAGCTCCGAGATGCGCGAGCCGATTTCGCCCACGGCCCAGATGCATTTGATGTTGAGCCGGCGCGACAGCGATGTCGGCGACGACATTCTGCATGATTACGTACGCGCCGGCTTTTCCGGCGAGATGCTATGGAGAATCGAGCGGCGTATCGCGCAAGACCCGCCGCCGAGCGACCGTCTCGCGCGGCTGGATGCCTCGCTGAGCCGCCTCAACGCAAAAATGGCCGACATGCTCGACCACACCGCGGTCGAAGCGCCTTCGCCGCCGCGCGGGCGCGAATAGCGGGCAGCTCCATCGCCGGGTGCATGGCTCCGTCCGTCGCTTCGCACTTGGCGCATTTTCGCCGACCGCGTTATAGCAGGCGCGTGCAGCTGCAAGCCGGCATCGCCTCCCTCGCCGCGCTCACGCGCGCTTTTGTCGTTGCCGCGTCACTGGCCGCGATCAGCACAAGCAGCCTGCGCGCCGCCGAGCCCGAGCAGCTCTATCGGGCCACCGTGCTCGTCACCGGCACCGGCGAAGCGAACCGGCGGGTCGGATTTGCGCGCTGCCTCGAAGACGTGCTGGTCAAGGTTTCGGGCGACCCGCGCTTGATCGGCGACCGGCGCGTCGCGGCGCTCGGCAAGCGGGCCGGCCCGCTCGTCAGCACGTTCAGCTATCGCGACCGCTTCGCGCATCGGCCAATCAACGACGAGCAGGGCACGCGCGATCGGCCGCACGACCTCACCGTGAAGTTTCACCAAGCGAAGATCGATGCCGAGCTCGGCAAGCTCGGCCGCAAGCCCTGGACCGGGCCGCGACCGCGCCTTGTCGTCTTCCTCGGCGTGAAGAACGGCGCGGTCGTCTATGCGCTCGCGAGCGACGGCGAGCGCGGCGCCGATCAGCGCGAGTCGCTCGCCGATGCGGCGCAGCTCGTTGCGCTCGACATGTCGATCCCGAAGACCGCGGCGCTGGCGGCGGCGGGCGTCAGCTACGAGAGCCTCGGCGCGGTCGAGCCGGCGCGGCTCGAACAGGCTGCGAAGGCGGCCGGCGGCGATCTCCCGCTGATCGGGCGCCTCATCTGGAGCGATGCGGCCCTGGGCTGGGTCGCCGAATGGCGCATTGCGTCCGGCGGCAAGACCTATCGCTGGCAGGTCCGCGGCGTCAATTTCGACAGCGCGTTCCGCACCGGCATGCGCGGCGCGCTGCAATTGCTCTCGGGCAACGGCGAGCCGAAATAGCGCCGTGCCGCACGCTCGCGCTACGCCTGCACCAGCAGCTCGGCTTCCAGGGGCGGCGGACGCTTCAGCGTCTGATAGATCACGCAATAGCGCTCGGTGAGTTTCTTGAGCGTCGCGCGCTGCTCGGGGCCGGCATCGGTATCGAGGTCGAAGAAGAGCCGGATGTCGCGGAAGCCCACCGGCGCCTCCTTGTCGACGCCAAGCGTGCCGCGGAAATCGATGTCGCCCTCGGCGCGCACGACGCCGCGGCGGATCTCGATGCCGAGGGCAGTGGCCACCGCCTTCAGGGTGACGCCCGCGCAGGCGACCAGCGCCTCGAGCAGCATGTCGCCCGAGCAGGCCTGGGTGCCGTCGCCGCCGGTGGCGGGATGAAGCCCGGCCTCGACGATCGCGCGGCCGGTATCGACTTTGCACGCAATGCCGAGCGTGTCGAGTTCACCCTGGGCCTCCAGCGTGACGAGCGCTTCGCCGGGCGCGGATTTGTACTTCTCCTTGAGCGGGGCCTGGAGATTGCGGAGTTCCGTCATGTTCATGTTGCACTCCCGCGGCTCAACCGAGCCAGCCACTATCAGCCTAGGTTCTTGTTCGCCAAAGGAAAGTTTCACTCCCGAAGACCAAAAACCCGGGCGCGCAATCAAGCCTTCATTAACCCAAATTGCCTAGTCTGCCCAAAGGGCAAAGCTGCGCCGGGTGGCCCCCGTCCGGCCGCAGCCCGCTTGGTTTGAAGGGACGTAATGGATCAGGGCGGGCCGATACCGGCAAGTTCCACCGTTCGCACCAAGGGTGCCGCCGCGCGCTTTTGGGCATGGCTGTTTCCGGCGCCGCCGGGCATCGGCAATACGCTGCTCGGCCACCAGCGCCAGTCGTTGCGGCGCCAGGTTCCGATTCTCGCCACCGTGATGGCCCTGATCGCGGCGCTGATCGGCGTCGTGTTCTGGCCGCTGGTCTCGCCGGTGGTGACTGCGGGCTGGGTCGGCCTGATCTGGCTCCTTGCCGCGCTCAGCCTCTGGCGTTGGAGCAAGTCGCGGCGCGTCGTCCATCAGCGGCCCGCGACGATTCGCTTCGTACGACGCTCGATCCTCGCCAACGCCGTGCCCGGCATCGTCTGGGGCATCTCGGCGGTCATCTTCTTCATCCCCGATCGCGTCGAGCTTCAGCTCTTCCTCGTCTGCGTCCTGGCCGGCATGTCGGCCGGCGTGGTGGCGGCGGCGCCGAGTATGCCGGCCGCGGCCCTCGCCTACGTGCTGACGGCGATGACCCCGCTCGCGATCCAGCTGCTCGCGACCGGCACGCGCACCGGCATGGTGATGGGGCTCATGTCCTTCATCTACGTGGGCGCCCTCGTGATCATGCTGCGCAACGGCTATCGCTCATTCTGTGACGGCGTCGTCGCAGAAGAGCGCGCGCGCCAGGCCGAGGAGGTGCTGCGCGACAGCATCGAGGCGCTCGGCGACGGCTACGTGCTCTACGACGCCGATCTCCGCGTCGTCATGCACAACCGGCGCTATCTCGATCACTTCAACTATCATAACAAGAGCTCGATCGTCGGCATGACGCTCGAGGAGCAGCAACGCTTCTCGCTGGCCGCGGGATTCTTCGATCGCAACGAGGAGTATGTGCGCCGCGGCGAGCAGGGCATCGCCCAGCGCATCGCGGAATTCCGCTCAGAGCAGCCGACCCGGCGCGCGCGCCGCACATCCGACGGGCGCACCTTGCTGATCGGCACGCATCCCATGCCCGGCGGCCGCCGGGTCGCCATCGCCACCGACGTCACCGCG